>JBQTIJ010000351.1:0-5056 GCA_052388255.1 Phycisphaerales bacterium | reverse complement strand
CGCCCTCGACCTCGGCGGCTTCACCGCCTTCATCTATGGGTTCAACGCCCGCGAGCCCATCTATGACATCATGGACTACATCAGCGGCCAGCGATTCCACCCGGACTGGACCCGCGTCGGCGGGCTGATGCAGGACCTCCCGGACGAGGAGACTTTCAAGAAGCTCGTCAAGCGGGTCATCCACGACGACCTCCCCAAGACCATGGACGACATGGAGACGCTCGTTCTCCGCAACCGCATCTTCATGGACCGCCTGCAGGGCATCGGCGTCATGAGCAAGGACGAGGCGATCAGTTGGGGCTGGACCGGCCCCTGCGCTCGCGCCAGCGGCGTCAAGCGCGACGTCCGTAAGGACGAACCCTACCTCTGCTATGCCGACAACTGGGACGGTCAGGGTGCGCCCGCCGTCAAGTTCCAGGTCCCTGTTGCCACTGACGGCGATTGCTACGCCCGCTTCGTGGTGCGCATGGAGGAGATGCGACAGAGCGTCAAGATCATCGACCAGCTCATCGACAACATCCCGGGCGGGCCGGTCGATACCTTCGCCGATGCCAAGATGGTCAAGCCCCGCAAGAGCGAGGTCTACGGCTCCATCGAAGGGCTCATTCAGCACTTCGAGCTCATCATGAGCAACCGCGGCTGGAAGGCCCCCATCGCCGAGTGCTACTGCCCTTATGAGTCCGCCAACGGCGAGCTCGGATACACCATCGTGGCCGACGGCACAGCGCGACCATGGCGCGTGAAGGTCCGCCCTCCCTGCTTCATCAACTACTCCGCGATGGCGAAGCTGACCGAGGGCCACATGGTGAGCGACCTCGTCGCCATCATCGGTTCGATCAACGTCGTTGCCGCCGAGCTCGACCGGTAGCCACCCTTTCGCCGGTGCCCCTCTTTTCCCCGGGGCTCGACCACCATCCTCGGACATGGCCGATTTCTGGCACTTCGCCCGCCTCCTGCTCCGGCACCGCCTGCTCCTTGGACTGGCGCTGGTCTTTGCCACATTCTCCGCCGGGGGAATGGGCGCGGGCCTCGTCGCCATCAAGCCCATTCTCGACGCGGTGCTCCGCGTGGACCGTCCGGGCCTCTCGAAGCTCGGCGCGGAGTGGCTCGAGGAGAAGGGCAAGGACATCCCCGCTTGGCTTCGTCCATCCCCGGAGGCCATCGCGCGCCTCCCCGATGATGCCTTCGACTCGGTCATCCTGATCATCTCACTGCTCGGCGTCCTCACGCTCTTTGGCGCGGCCGCCAACTTCCTTCACCAATACTGCTCCCTCACCCTCGTCGCCCGCACCGTCAACCGCGTGCGCCGCGAGGCCTTTGAGCACATCGTCCACCTCCCCCTCGCGACCATCCTCTCCGCCCCCGGCGGGCGCGGGGCATCGGACGCCGTCAGCCGCGTGGTGAACGACTCGTCGCAGCTCTCGGCGGGGCTGACCGCGCTGGTCTCCAAGGCCATGGCCCAGGCCACCAAGGCCCTCGCCGCGCTCATGGCCGCCATGGTGCTTGATTGGAGAGTCGCCGGTGCCGCTCTGCTCGCCGCGCCCATCATGGGCATCATTCTCCGCAAACTCGGCAAGCGCATCCGCCGCGCCAGCCGCGCAGCGCTCGCCTCCCAGGCGGGTCTCTACGGCGCGGCCACCGAGGCCCTCGCGGGCCTGCGCGTGGTGAAAGTCCACACCAACGAATCGCGCGAAGCGGCCCGTTTTGGTGAGCAGAGCGACGAGGTCATGCGGCGCGAGTTCAAGATGCGCACCGCCCGCGCCCTCTCCTCGCCTCTCATCGAACTTGTCACCATCATCATGCTCGGCGGCCTTGCGCTCGTGGGCTTCCGCGCCATCCTCTACCATCAACTTGACCGCAACAGTTTCATCCTCGTCATTGGCGTGCTCGGTGTTGCCGGGGCCCAGCTCAGGCCCCTGACCGGACTCCTCAACGACATCCAGCACTCGAGCGCCGCCGCGGGCCTCTTGCGCGAGCTCTTTGGCCTCCCCCGCGAGGCCCCCGCCGGGCACCGCCATGCGCAACCCGCCCCCCCCCAAATCCCCCCACCCCCGCACGCCCGTCACCCCCGCGACAACCAGTTAGAGGCCGTCACCATCACCAACCCCCGTGCGCCAGCCCCCGCCCTGCGCGAGGCCTCGTTCCGAGTTGAATCGGGGGCCACCGTGGCCTTTGTCGGTCCCAATGGCTCGGGCAAGACCACGCTGCTCTCGCTCGTGCCCCGGCTCTTTGACCCCGACCCCGCGCCGGTCGAGCCCGGCCGGGCCGGACGCGTGCTCATCGACGGCACCGACATTCGGACGGTGGATCTG
Source organism: Phycisphaerales bacterium (assembly GCA_052388255.1). Taxonomy (GTDB): domain Bacteria; phylum Planctomycetota; class Phycisphaerae; order Phycisphaerales; family UBA1924; genus JAEUIX01. Next base: position 2,744 of record JBQTIJ010000351.1, on the reverse strand, counting down.
CGCTCACTCCGCCGCCAGATCGGCGTCGTCACACAGGACACTGTGCTCTTCTCCGGCACCCTCTCTCAGAACATCGCCTACGGCATGGAGGATGCAGGCGACGAGGCCATCCGAACCGCCGCCCGCCTCGCCCGTGCCGAGGAGTTCATCCTTGCCCGTCCGGAGGGGTACGGCTTCCGCCTCGGCGAAGGGGGCTCGGGCCTTTCGGGCGGTCAGCGCCAGCGCATCGCCATCGCCCGGGCCATATTGCGCGACCCGGCGATTTTGATTCTCGACGAAGCCACGAGCATGATCGACTCCTCCAGCGAGGCCGAGATCGCCCGCGCTATCGACGAATTCGTCGCTCAGGCCCACGGCAAGCGCACCTGTCTTATCGTCGCTCACCGCCTGAGCACCGTCATGCACGCCGACCGCATCGTGGTCATGGACCAGGGCCGCGTCATCGACTCCGGCGATCACGCGACCCTGCTGGCCCGCTGCGAGGTCTATCGACGCATCGCCGAGCACCAACTCGTCCGTGCCCCCGCTGCCGCCGTGTCGTAAACCTCGCACCCCCGATCCACCCATGCACGACCCCAACGCGACCGGCAATGAGTTCTTCCGCTGCGACTTCTGCCTCGCCCCCTGGGCGGAAGATCGCCCCATGGTCGAGGGCCACCAGGGCTCGCTCATCTGCGCCCGCTGCCTGACTGCTTGCTACACCGAGGTCGTGGTCCTCGGCGGCGGGGCCGAACACACCGCCGCCAAGTGTGCCATGTGCCTCGAATCGCGCCCGGAGGCCAAATGGCAGAGCCCCCTCGCTTCAGAGTCGCACGTCTGCCGTCGCTGCATCCGCCAGTCCACCGTCATGCTCGAGCGCGATGAAGAATCCGGCTGGCGACGCCCGACCGGCGGACCGCCCGCCGGGGCTCAGGATGATGACGGCGACGACGAGGATTGATCCGCCGGGTCAACTGATCGAGCCCGTCCGCTCCGCGCAAGCCAGAGCGCCCCGGCCCCGGCGCATGCCACGTTCATCGCCACCTCCGCCAGCGACGCCGTCAGCACCACGACAGAGAGGTCCGGCAGGTTGGGGATCCCCATCCAGGCCATCACCGCCACCGTGCCTCCTTCGCGCGCCCCCGCGACGCCCCCGGGCGAGGTCGCCTGAAAGAAGAAGTAGAGCGTCCCCGCCAGCACCGCCTGCCCTGGCGTGAGCGTGACCCCGCAGACCCCCGCCGCCACGTACAGCCGCGTCGCCTGCGCCCCGACATCGAGCGTTCGCAGGGCCAGCGCCTCCGCCACCGCCGCTGGCGCGGCCAGCATCATGAACCCCGCGTGCAGCCGCCGAAAGTGCCCACCCTCGACCACCCGCGCCAGCGGGCTGAGGCGCGCTGCCCGGGCCCACCCAGCCAGCCGCGCGATGCCGCCCTCGCCCGCAAACACCCGTGAGCAAACCACGATCAACACCCCCGAGAGCGCGGTGCCTCCGATGGAGACGGCCCACCACCATCCGTCCACCTGCCCGCGCCAGACGCTTGCGCACAGGGGCGGTGCCAACCCCGCCAGAATTACCCCGGCCGAAGCCGCGAACCACGCCGCGATCGTGAGCAGGGGCACTCCGTCGCGCCGGTGATGCCAATAGACGCGGAACGCAAGCCCTGCCTTGAAGGGCAGGTAGCTCAGCAGACTAATGACCCCGTTGAGCGCGACCACGTTGGTGCGGGGAAGCCGCGTGTGCGCGCTCAGGGTTGCCCGAAAGAAGAGCCCGCCGATCACGATCGTGGCAAGGGAGCAGATCAAGAGCACCGCGGCCGACCCAGCGGAGACCGAGCGCAGCCGTTCGAGCTGCTCGGCGCTCCCTGGGCTTGTCATGGCCCGATGCACCACCCATGCCATGATCAGCAGGCACGCGAGGAACGCGCCCCCTTGCAGCACCCGCCGCGCCCCGCGCCGTCGCGGCTGGCCTGCCCCTTCAACGGTGGGGTTCATCGTGCCACCGCCGTGGCCCGCGCGTCTCCGGGTGCTCGGCCTGTTTCGCCCTGCACGGCCCGGCTCCGCGCCGGTGGGGGCGACTTGAGCCGAACAAGGGCGATCCCTTCGCCCCAGGTGCGGATCGGTTCACCCCACTCCTGCACCCAGCGCCTTGCGATCTCGGGCGTCACCGATGGGTCATACCAACCTGAGGCGCACAGCCGCGAGAGTTCCGGCAGGTTCACCAGCACATGGTCGATCCCTCGGTTTCGAAGCGCCCGCGTCCAGCTCTCCGGATCATCCGGGAAGGCCCGCACCTCGCGCCCCAGAGGGCTCTCGTCGTAGGTGGTGTGATAGACCACGCGGCCCGTGAAGCAGAGCGGCGTTGAATCCCCCAGCAGGTAGAGCACGCTCCCTTGCGGCACCACGAGGTTGCAGACCGCCGAGGGGGGCAGATCGAGCCCGAGGGCTTCCGCAGGCGTCATTCCGCCGCGCAGAATCGCCTCGTGCAGGCGCGAACCCGTTTGAGCGCTCAGCCCTTCGATCAACTGGACGTTCGCCAGCGCGACATGCTCGCCGTTCTCAAGTACGACTGGGTTCTGGGAAAGAAACAGCCGGGCCGAGAACGCCGAAAGCACCAACGTGAGCGCCACGACGCCCACGCCGATCAGCCGCCGCGCCCTTCCCCAATCCTCGCACGCCATCGCCAACCCGGCGGCGACACAGAGCGGCACGATCAGCGGCAGCAGGAATCGCGATTGGCAGTGTGATGCGCCGAGCCACCAGCCGAT
>JBQTIJ010000350.1:0-8180 GCA_052388255.1 Phycisphaerales bacterium | reverse complement strand
AACTCACGGCGTCGTTGCCGAACTTGGTGCGAAGATCCTCGCGTGAGCCGCAGATCGCGTTGATCGATTGATCCACGTACTGCTCACCCACCTCGAGGAACTTGCTCACGATGTCGAGCCCCGGGCTGCTGACAATCCCCACCACCTCAAAGTCATGCCCCTTGCTCTCGAGCGTCACCCGCACCCGGTCGCCCAGCCGAAATCCGTGCGTGATCGCGAACTCGCGCGACACAATGACCGCCCCTCCGGCGTTCAGCCGCCGGACCGCTTCCTCCTTCGTCCCCGCCTCCCACGAGAGCCGCGTCATCGAGAAAAACGCCTCGGGCTCAAACCCCACGAAGCTTGTCTTGTACTTCCCCAATCCTCGCAGCGTTCCGCCCGTCGTTGGCGATCGCACCTGCCGCTCTCCCGTGCCGCCCGCCCAGTCAGTATCAACGTTCTGGACCGTGATCGCGCACGTCGTCAGCACCTCCGGCACGTTCTTCCGCACCCGCTCCACCGCGTCGGCCTTCAGGTTGTGCCCATAGATAAACGCATCCGGCAGTGCCAGCGACTCCAGCCAGTCGTTCATGATCGCCCGGCCGTTCGTCCAGATGGAGAGCATCAGCGCCAGCCCCAGCATCATCGACGCCGCCGTGAATCCGTGCCGGAACGGCGTCGCCGCCACCGTCCGCGCCAGCATGCTCCTCGGCAGGCCGAGTGCCCGTGAAAGCGGGGCGGAAAGGAGTGCCGTCACCACCCGGTTCACCGGCACCGCCAGCAAGAAGTACCCCACCATCATCATGGGCAGACCGGCCGTGACGTACCCCCAGAAGATCAGGTTCCGGTTGTTCGTCGTGGTCATCAACAGGTATTGAGCCGCCACCAGCACGCACCCGGCCCCGAGGCACACCCACACCCAGACCGCCGCCGGCGGCCGCGCTCGCAGCGAGAGCCCCTCCAGCGGCGAAACCCGCGAAGCCGCCACCGCTGGCCACGCGGCTCCGAAGACCCCGGAAAGGACCGCTCCGACCATCGCCAGCGCCACGCCCCCCTGCGACATGGCGAACCCCCCCGGCAGTTGCTCGGGAAAGAGCCACACCAGCAGGTACGCCGCGCCAACGCCCCCCGGCACGCCGATCGCCGCGCCGACCGAACCCACCAGCAAGCCCACGAGCATCTGCGCCCACGCAAGCTGACGTCGCTCCGCGCCGATCGACCGCAGGATCGCCAGTTCGCGCGTCCGCTCCGTCACACTCGTGGTCATCCCCGTGGTGATGATGAACGCCGCCGCCATGAACGACAGCACACACGCGAGGTAGAAGCCCACCTCGTTCGACTCCATGTTCTTGTTGAGTCCGCTCGTCACCCGCTCCGTCAGTTGCAGGATCACCCCCGGCGGCAGCGACCCCTCGCCCCTGCGCGCCGCCGCGACGCTCTCGGGGTTCTGCTGGGGCCGCAACTGAATGTCCGCTTCTGTGACCCGCCCCTGCTCACCCGTGATCGCCGGCATCGCCGCGAGCGCCATGAAGCACTCCTCGCGCTCGACAATCGCCCCCAGCGGCGGTGGCTTCACGATCCCCACAACCGTCAGTTCCACAGGGTCCCCGAACCGCTCGACAATGAGCCGCTCGCCCACCCCGGCCTTCACGGAGCGCCGGGCCGCCTCATCAAGCACCACTTCCCCTGGACCCTGCACATACCGCCCCTCCACGAGCGTCGCAGGGCGAAAGTCGCGCTCGGTTGCCGGGTCAACCCCCCAGCAGGTGACGGCGTTGGTCTCCCCTTCCGGATCGGTCGGTCTGCGTAGCGCGAGCGCCTCACGCACCCGCCCCGTCACCGACGCCACCTCCGGCCACCCTCGCACCTGCTCCAGCACGCCCGCGTCAAACGAACCGCTCCCCACATGCCGCAGGCGAAGTTCCGCGGAGCCCACGGTCGACTTGATCCGCTGCTCCACCGCGAGTGTCAGCGAGGCCATGACGCACGCCACCGCCGCGATCAGCCCCGCGCTCATCGCCACCGCGATCACCAGCATCACCGTCCGGCTAAGCCGACCGGACAAGTTGTTGGTAGCGAGCCGCCACGCCGGACGCATCCAGTCCCTCCGTTTCGATGTTCCCCGCCACACGACCATCCCGCAGCACAAACACATGGCGGCAGTGGGCCGCCGCCGCGGGCTCATGCGTCACCATCGCGATCGTCATCTCCTGCTCGAGCGCGATCCGCCCCAGCAGTTCCCAAAGCCGCGCACTCGCCGCGGAGTCAAGGTTCCCCGTCGGTTCATCCGCCAGCAGCACCCTTGGGCGAAAGAGCAGGGCCCTGCAGATCGCCACCCGCTGCTGCTCTCCACCGCTCAACGCGTCCGGCCGATGCCCCGCCCGCGGCCCCAGCCCCACGGCCTCGAGCAGTTCTGTGCTCCGCGCAGCGAGCACGCCCGCCCGCTCCCCCGCCAGCATCCCCGGCAGTTCCACGTTCTCCCTCGCCGTCAGCGTCGGAATCAGGTTGAACTGCTGGAACACGATCCCGATCCTCGTCCGTCGAAAGGCCGTCAGTTCGCGCTCGCCCATCGACTGCAGCGCATCCCCGCACACCGAAACCTCGCCCGAATCGGGCCGGTCGAGCGCCGCCAGCAGATGGAGCAAGGTGCTCTTGCCGCTCCCTGAGGCACCCATGATGGCATAAAACCCGGGGCGATCGATCGAGAGATCGACCCCCCGCAGCGCTTCGACGGTGCGGTCGCCCAGGCGATAGGCCTTGTACACATTGCGGACGGTGATCACGGTCGGTTCAAGCTCCGGGGCACGATCGTCGCGCCATCACCCTGACGGTCAGCATCAGTGGTGCGCTGCGTCGTACTTCGCACCATCGGAGCACTTCGCCAAGCCCCCGGCATCGCTGACCTTGATCTTCACCAGCCACCCCTTCCCATAAGGATCGCTGTTCAGCAGCGACGGGTCGTCCGCCACCCCCTTGTTCACTTCGATGATCTCCCCCGCCACCGCGCTGTAGATATCGCTCGTCGTCTTCACCGACTCCACCTCGCCCACCATCCCGCCTGCTGCGATCTTCGTCCCGGCCGGCTTCATCTGCACGTACGTCACGTCCGTCAGGGCGTCGACGGCGAACTTGGTCACGCCCAGAGTCACGACGTCACCCTCAACCTTGTGCCATTCGTGCGACTCGGAATAGACGCGATCAGTGGGTGAGGCCATGGCGAAGAATCCTTGATGAAACACCAGCGGCAGGGGGCATGAATGCTCGCCCCAATGCCGCATTGTCTGACGTTCGGCCGACGCCCGGCCGCGCGGGGCCAATGGTAGACGGAAAAGCCCCCGGTTCCGCGCGTCTAACCGATCACTGCCGTACCGATGTCCCCGCGCCACTGTTTCCCCTCGAAGACGATCATCTCCGCCGCCTCTGCCGCCCGCGCGCGGGCCTCTTCGATCGTCGCGCCCACCGCCGCCACGTTCAGCACCCGCCCCCCCGCAGTGACGATGTTCCCTTCCCGGTCGCGGGCCGTCCCCGCGTGGAAGATCTGCACCCCCTCCACCTTGGCCGCCTCGTCCAGCCCGCGAATGGGCACCCCGGTCCGTGGTTTCTCTGGATACCCCCCCGAGGCCAGCACCACGCACACCGCAGGGGTCGGTGACCATGAAAGGTCCACCTTGTGGAGCGTCCCCGACGCCGCGGCGCTCAGCACCTCCACCAGGTCGCAGCGGATGCGCATCATCAGCACCTGGCATTCGGGATCGCCGAAGCGGGCGTTGTATTCGATCACCTTCGGGCCGCCCGGCGTGAGCATCAGCCCCACGTAGATCACCCCTCGGTAGTCGATCTCCTCGCGCCGCAGCGCATCGACCGTGGGCACCAGAATCTCCCGTTCCAGCCGGGATTGGAACGCCTCGTCCAGTGTCGCCGACTCGTGGGGAGGGCAGACCGCGCCCATGCCCCCGGTGTTCGGGCCTTTCGCTCCCTCCTGCAGCCGCTTGTGGTCCTGACACACCTCGAGCATGAAGATGTTCTGCCCGTCGACCAGCGCAAACACGCTCACCTCGCGGCCCTGGAGTTTCTCCTCGATCACCACCGTTCGCCCCGCATCCCCGAACTCCTTGCGAAGCATGATCGAGTCGATCGCGTGTACGCCCTCCTCGATCGATGCCGGAACCACCACCCCCTTCCCCTTGGCCAGCCCCGCGGCTTTCACCACGTGCGGCTCCTTCCGGCTCCGCATGTATGTTCGCGCCGCTTCGACCTCATTGAAGATCCGCGCTTCCGCCGTCGGGATCGATGCGCTGCGCATCAGTTCCTTTGACCATGCCTTGTCGGCCTCCAGCATCGCCCCCTGTCGCGTAGGGCCAAACACCAGCGGCACCGGCACCCCGGGCATCACCGGTTCGCGAAGCGCATCAGCCAGCCCTGCGGCCAGCGGCTCCTCCGGACCGATCACCACAAGCCCGACCGACTTGAGTTGACAGAACCGCCGAATCCCGAAGTAATCGCGCCTCGCGTAGTTGATCTCCGACCCGCAATACTCGCCCAAACCCGCAAGGCCGGGGTTGTTGGCATCCGTCAGGTAGAGTTTCCCGAGCCGCGGAGACTGCCGCAGCTTCCACGCCAGCGCGTGTTCTCGCCCGCCACCACCGACCAAGAGCACGTTGACACTACCGCCTGCATCGTTCATCGGGTATCGTACGGGAGTCGAAGCATCCGTCGCAGGTTGGCCCGCGAAGTCGACGGACCGGCCACTGCCGCGCGGCGACCCACGAACGCGGAGACCCCATGTCCGAACGCGCTCACCTGATCGCTCCCCGCGCTCTTGGTTGCCTCGCGCTGGCCGGTATGCTGGCCTTTCTCGCCGTTCCCTGCTTTGCGTCCCACCCGAATCCGGTCGCACCGGCCCCGGGCGAGACCCAGCCCGTGGGCGTGCGCATTGTCCGTCTCACCTTCGACCAAGGGGAGGAACTCCCGCCGTTGGAGGTCGTCGTGGAACTCGTTTCCGCGGCCGAGGCGCGAGCGGTGCTGGCCGATCTTGACGTGGGCCGGTACTACTACGGCATGGCCATGCGTCGCATGGGTTCGACGGAGAAGGACGTTGAACGTGCGAAGGAGCTCGCCCTCAAGAACCTGGCGCTGCTCGATGAACCACCCGTTTTCGCCCCGAAAGCGAATGACGCGGCGAAGTCGCTCGGGTGGACGCGACGCAGCGCCACGCGCGAGATGATCCGCGCCATACTCGCCGCCGAGGGGATGGGAGATCGGTACGCTAACCGTAACCCCGAGTCAGAGTTTGATCACTTCGCCGCCGTTGATCGCTGTATCACACTTGCTCATGCAGACAATCTCTCAGGGAAACTCGATACCGGCGCCACCGCTGCCAAGCTCGCCCTGCAGGGCGATGCCAACCGCATCTGGCGAGCGGGCGCGATCTGCGCGCTTCAGCAGCACGGTGTCATCGTTCCTCTTGCCGCGATCCGCGAGGCCTTGCTCGAAAACCCCTATCCCATGCCCGGAATCGGCTGGGCGCTCACACGCCATCATGGTCCGGAAGCCCTGGCGCTCGCGCGTGAGGCCTTCGAGAAGTTCAAGAACGCAGAGAACGGCAAAGGAGCCCGTCTTCTAACCACGTCACCAAATGGCGCACCGGCGGCCGTCATCCTCTACCTCATCGCCCACGGCACGGCGGATGACCTCCGCAAACTCGAGGGACTTCCGCTCGCCGCAAGCGTCGCCGGATCCATCGCCGAGATGACCCGATCGCCCGCGGCCTTGGCGCCCGTGTTGCTCCAACGCGGCTGGAACAAGTATCCTCACCTCGCGCTTCTCGACCGGACACACCGAATCGGCGATGATGCGGAGTACGACCAGATCCTGAGTGCTGGTCTCGACGCCCGAGGGCGCGACGAAGCCAAAGCCAAGAAATCGTTCAACCGTGGTGCCACCGAGAACACCTTCCTGCTCTTTTCGACCGGGCACCGGGTCTCCGGCCGGGCGGCCCGGCTCTACTACGAGGGAAAGATCAACCCTGACCCGAAGAACCCCAACCCCCTCATCTCTGAGATGCCCTGGGCTACCGACCCATCGTTTGTTCCAGGGCTGGTCGCCCGCATCGCCAACGGTCAGTCATGGGCACTCCGCTCACTTCGTTCACACCCGACGGCCGCCATTGACTCCGCCATCGCCTCGCCCGAGTTCGCCGGCGCGTTCGAACTCCCCGAACTCGCGGCGATTTACCTCCGACACTACCTCGCGCTCGAGCAGTACACCGACGAAACTCGCGCTCCCCTCATCTCGCGCCGCGCCTTTCTCGTGCGCCGGGCCGAGGCCGGCAAGATCTACGGGGGTGCCATCAGCGGCATCCTGAACGTGCAGCCCCGAGTCGTCGGTGACAGAATCTTGCTCGAGCTCTGGTTTGAGCTCGCCCCCGCCTATCTCGGTGGTTCGCTCGTGGACTACAAGGAGGGCAAAGCGGAAAACTACGAGCACCACCGCTTTGTCGCGGACTTTGGGCGTGAGCTCCTCGATCGAGTCTCCCTCCGCTGCGCCGGCGCGCCGCTGGAAACGCGGCTCCTTGGCCGCGACCGCGGCCGGTTTCTTTACGAGGCCCCCCTCGGTGAGCGAACATTGACAGGGCTTTTCGCCCAGGTGGATCTTCGCTTCTTCGACCAGCAACTCTCGTTCGGCTTCGACTTTTCGACGACCGGCTTCGGGCGAGCACTCCGCCGAGATCTCGCGTCCGTGACCGACCTTCGTGCGACCGTTGATGCCAAGCCCTCCGCCGAAAACGTGACCCGGCTCAGCGATGCGCTCGCCGCCGCGGGTCGCGCCACCGAGGCCTCACAGGCGATCCTTGCCTACGCCCTCCCGGCGAAGGACCCGGCCCTTGCCCTCCGCGCGGTGGACACGCTTTCCGCCGCCGAGCTTCACGCCGCCGCGGCCCAGTGCTGGAAACGCATCATCGACGCCAAGCTCGCTCCCCCCGGCGCAGAGTTCGATCGCGCCGCAGCAGAGTTCGCCGCTGGCAACTTCGCCGAGGCGGGGGCGGCCTTCACCGCGCTGATGCAGGCCGACGCGAACGACCGCGACGCCCGCTTCTTCGCGGGCGCAGCCGCGTTTCTGCAGAACGATGACGCCAGCGCGACCCGGATTCTGTGCGAAACCGATTGGCCGCCTGAGTACCCGGTGGCGTTGGCGCTCCAGTACCTCTTGACCACCGACAAAGCCCGCGCGCAGGAACTCGCCAAGCAGATGCGCGAGGTCGCCCTGGCCAGGCCTGACGACACACGCCTTCGCCACATCGTCGGCACCATGCTCAGCAGCAAGGACCTCATCAAAGACGCCACCGATTTCTCTGACGGTCCGATCCGCTGCCGCCTGCTCTGCTTTGAAGGCCTGCTCTCTCAGCGGGCCGGCCGGATCGAGCAGGCAAGGGAACGGTTCAATCTTGCCAAGGATCTCGGCGACCTGAAGCAGCTCGAGCGGCTGATTGCGGTGGAACGACTCAAATCCCTTCCGCCGCCCGCGCCCAAGCCCGGCAAATAACCCGGTGTTCGTCTGAGGTCTTTGACACACCTGCGTTCGGAGCGACCCATGAACAAAACAACTCTCTTTGCCAAGACCCGCCGTCCGCTTCCGGCTCGGCTCGCGAGAATCGGAGCTTTGGTCTGCGCATGCGTCTGGAGCGTTGCTGTGGCAGCAGCCCAGCCCGATCTTCCCGGCCGACGCACCACGCCGCCCACAGGTGCCAACTCCTCGCCCGCGGCAACGCCGACCGAGCGACCGGCCAGCCCGGTGCCAGGGCCGGGCGAGTGGGGCCTGTTCACGCTTGAGTACACGGAGTCCGTGGCTCCAACCGCCCCGGCCCCGACAAAGCCGACCAGCGGCGGCGGCATCGTGGGCGTGCTTGAGGGCAAGGTGGTCAAGCCCATGACCGAGGCGGGTGGGGGTGCGGCGCCCGCGCCGCCCACCCTTGCCAAAGCCACGCTCACCATACCGCTGCGCCTCTTTCTGCTACGCGACGAACTCGGATTGAACTTCGCACTCGTGATTGAGGCCGACGCAGGACAGCTCACGATCGACCCGCGCATTAGCCCGGAAACGGTCGCCAAACTGAAGGAAGAAGAAACGACCATCTTCGACCGCCTCGACCGTTACATGAGGGTCGTCTCCGAGCCCGACGCGATGGAGACGCAGTCTTCCGG
>JBQTIJ010000349.1:0-12245 GCA_052388255.1 Phycisphaerales bacterium | reverse complement strand
TGCTCGTCTGCATGTCCACACCTTGCGCCCTCGCCCCGTTTCCAAAAAGGACCACACCCCCCAAGCACCCAAGGCACGCCCCAACCCAGCGCGTCCATCGCATGTCCGCACGCTCCTCTCCGTCGGGCCCGTTCCCGCGCCACGACGGTCCTTCAATCCGCCCCGCACCCATACGCGACGCCCTTGACAACAAAACCGACGCGCCCGGTTGAGCGTTTCGGCCTCACACATCGCGGGATGGAGACGGTTCCATTCCCTCTTTCCGGACCAACACCGCGCCCACCTCCGAGCGAACGCAGTTTCGCCAATATACCGGAAACTCGGCGGCCGACAAGGATTCATCGCGGGAAAGCGTCAAAATGGGAAAGATGGCGAAACGCTCGCTTGGCCAAAAAACCCCTTGTTCGTAGGTGTCAGCCCGTCCCCCGCGGAGCCGGACCGAGCCCTGATTTCCTGCCCGATTGCCCGGCCGTGGCCTACTTCACGCCGTCCTTCGACGCCATCAGTTTGATGAAGTCGACGCAACGGTTCGCATACCCCGCCTCGTTGTCGTACCAGCTCACCACCTTGAAAAACCGCGCATTCAGTTCCATCCCGGCCTTCGCGTCAAACACACTCGATCGCGGGTCGCCGATGAAGTCGCTCGACACCACCTCTTCCTCCGTGTACCCGAGGTAGCCCTTCATGGAACCCGCTGCGGCGGTCTTCATGGCGTTGCAGATCTCGGCATACGAGGTCGCTTTGGCGGTGCGGAAGGTGAGATCCACGCACGAGACATCCGCCGTGGGAATGCGGAAGGACATGCCCGTGAGTTTCCCCTTGAGTTCGGGGATGCACAGAGTCACGGCCTTGGCCGCCCCAGTGCTGCTCGGGATGATGTTCTGATAGGCGTTGCGACCGCCGCGCCAGTCCTTCCGGCTCGGGCCGTCCTGCGTCGGCTGGGTCGCCGTCGCGGCATGAACCGTCGTCATGAGCCCTTCCTCAAGCCCGAAGGTGTCGTGGATGACCTTCGCGATCGGAGCCAGACAGTTGGTGGTGCACGAAGCGTTGCTGATGACGGTGTGCTTGGAGGGGTCGTACTTCTCGTGGTTCACGCCCAGGACAAACGTGGGCACCTGAGCCGGCTCGCTCTTGGTCGGGGCAGAAATGACCACCCGCTTGGCCCCCGCCTGCACATGCAGGGAAGCTTTCTCAAACTCCGTGAAGAGCCCCGTCGACTCGAGTACATAGTCCACGCCCATGTCCTTCCAGGGGAGCTTGGCGGGGTCCTTCTCGGCCATCGACTTGGTGGTCAGCCCGTTGACGGTGAATGCCGTCTCGGTCGCGCTGATCTCGGCCGGCTTGCCGCCGATGTGAAAGCGGCCATGCATGGTGTCGTACTTCAGCAGATACGCCAAGTTGTCCGCGGGGACGAGGTCGTTGATCGCGACGACCTCAATGCCCTGCTGGGCCGCGAAGCGGTAGACAAGGCGACCGATGCGACCAAAACCGTTGATGCCGACCCGGATAGCCATGGCGAAAACCCTTTGAAAAGCGTGCGAGGCCGATGATACGCAGCGGGAACGTGGCTTCGTACCCTCCCATGTGCCGGAACCGACCACCGCAGGGATTGTCATTGCCGCGCTCATCGCCTTCGTCGCGGGGCTGATCGACGCCATGGCCGGGGGCGGGGGAATCTTCACCCTGCCGACCGTGGCCGCCTTTGGCTATCCCTTACCCATGGTGGCAGGCACGAACAAACTCGTCGGAACCACCGGCTCGTTGACGGCGACCCTCACTTTTCTCGCCAAAGGGCGCATCGAGCGGCCCATCGCCGCCGTTGGCGCCATCTGCGCAGTCGCGGGGTCTGTGGGCGGAGCCATGACCCTCGTGCGGCTTGATCAGGCCCACGGCACGCTGACGCGAGGTGCCTTCGGGATTCTGCTCGTGGGCATGGCGATCTACATGTTCCTGCGGCCCCGGTTCGGCGGCGCATCGGCATATGAGGGGCTAACGAGGCGCAACCTCGGCATCACAATTGGCGCAGGGCTCATGCTTGGGTTCTACGACGGGTTCTTCGGACCTGGGACCGGCTCGTTTCTCGTCTTCGTCATGGTGCGCTGGCTGCGTTTTGACTTTGTCGTCGGCACCGGAAACGCCAAAGCGATGAACCTCGGGAGCAACGTGGGGTCGCTCGCGACGTTCATCGCTCTGGGCCTGGTGGCGTGGCCGCTCGCGCTCCCGATGGCACTCGCGAACGCCACCGGGAGCTATCTCGGCAGCCGCCTGGCGATTGCGAAAGGGGCCCGGTTCGTCCGCTGGGCCTTCCTGATCGCGGCCCTTGGCATCGCCGGGCGCATGGGCTGGTTCGTCCTCACCGGCACCTGACGGCGTGGCGGAGGATTAGTCACAACCCTCAAAGAACGAAGTGATGAACTCATCGAGGTCGCCCGGCTCGATGAAGCCGTCGCCGTTGAAGTCGCACCGGGACCGTTCCTCCTCATTGTCGCTGAAGAAGCTGGTGATGAACTCATCGAGATCCCCCGGCTCGACAAACCCGTCGTTGTTGAAGTCGGTCCGGCACTCGGGAACCACAATCACCGTCACATCACCACCGGTGTACTGCACGTGGAGCCGGCCGGAAGCGAGCGTCGGAAGCACGACGTTCGCGAACTCACCGATTGTGGCCCCTCCGACGCAGCGCAGGATCCGATACTCCTGCCCGATCGGCGGCTCGGCATCCACAATCGTCACCGTCAGTGTGCCGCCCAGTTCGGCGTCCCCTTGAACGACGATCTCGTCATGGAAGAAGCCCTGGTCGCCAGAGACCTGAACCTCGATCGTGCCCGGAACGGCGGTCGAGGTGGTGGACCCCGTGTTGAACGAGTTGCGGAAACGCCCGACCACGTCGAACCTGCCCATCCCGGCCCCGCCCGGACGGATCGTTCCGCCGTTGCCCACAAGTGGCGATTCGTGGATGCTTTCGATGGTCCCGTGCCCGGTGAGTGTGCCAAGGAAGCCGAGCCGTACTCCACGGATGACGCCACCGGCGACCGTGACGTCACTCGTCGCTTCGAACCGATGATCGAAGTTCAGCAGTTCGAGGACGTGCGGGCCGACGCTCGCATCACCATGGAATGGGGAGCGCACAAACGAACTGAAGTCCGGCGGGAGGCCGGGGAAAGTCGTGTTCGAGAAGTGCGAGCCCTCGATCGAGAGCGCACCCTCAAGTTGTACCATCGAGTTCCCGCTGGTCCGGAGTTTGTGCTGAATGGTCCCGTGACCCCGAAGGAGACCGAAGGGCGGCAGTTCCAACGGCACAGCATCAAACACCGTGAAGAGGATGTCTTCCCCAAACGGACCGCCGATCACCACTGTTCGTTGATTGGAATCCGGCCCATACAGGGTTCCGCCGGCGATCGTGGTAAGCACTCCAAGGAGCGCAGCCGTGTTGGACGCAAGCGAAACGGCGTGCGGACCGATGTGGAGCGGGCCGAAGAGCTCAACCGCACCGTTTGTATTGTTGTTCCCCAGCGAGAGCGGGCCTGTCGCGATGATTGCGGCCTCTTCCTCGGAGCTGACGGAGACCGGAATCGACCCCCGACCGGTGAACCCCCCACCCGCGGCGAGGATCGCTCCGAACTGGGGGCTCGAGACGCTCCACGCCCCCGTCCCGTCGTCGGTGACCGGTCCATTGAAGGTCAGGTTCCCGTTGCGGATGGCGATACTGCCGCCCGCGGCGTCCACCCGTCCCGTGATCCCGCCATGGCCCTCGATGTTACCGTTGCCGCTCAGCCGCAGGCGCGCGGCAACGAGATGCCCGCCGTCGATCTGAATGTTGCCCGCGGAGAACCCGTCGTGATCGAGAATGTGAACAACAGCGTCGTTCACGTCGAGGGTGCCCTCGTTCACGAACCCGGTTGATGCATTGTTCACCGATCCGGCAAAGAGCGTACCGCCCGAGGCGAAGATCAGGCCCGAAGGCGCAACCGTAATATCACCATAGAGGTTGCCGCTGCCAGACACGACGCCTGAGACGGCGATGGTGTCGGCCGCGAGTTCCGCGCCGTTGGCCAACGCCACCCGGCCTTGCACCTCGGCCGAGGCGCCAAGCGCGGAAGCAACGGTGACGACCGAGTCATCAACAGCGAGTTGAGAACCGGGCCCGACAATCAGCGCCGTGATGTTGATACTTGAGCTCCCGCTCACCATGGCATCGCCGGATCCACCGCCGTCGCGACCGACTCCAAGCGTGCGGCCGTTGACTGTGCTCCCCCCTTCGACGCGCATGGTGCCCGAGGAACCTGCGGCGAACCCGAGGACCATCGAAGGCCCCGTGACCGTCGCACGGTCGAGGACGTTCATTCTGCCCGATCCAGAATGAGCGATCCTCAGCGTCGCAGCCGTTGACTCGATGAGCAGTGTCGATCCCAAGCCGGAAATCTCGAGCAACCCCGACGAACCCACGCCTGTCCCCAGATTCGCGCTCGTGCCCGTCACGGGAATGACCACCCTGCCACCGCCCGTGATCCGAAGCGTGCCTGTATTGACCGGGCCAATGTTGAATCCGGTCTGGAGCGTTCCCACTGACCCTTGCACGTGGACGAGCGGCATCGACGAAGCCAGACCGTTGATCGTCAGACTCGCAGTTGCAAGGAGCGACCCACCCGGCGTGATCCGCATCTCCCCGCCCGTCAGGTTCAGCACACCCGACCCACCCACCTGCGTGAGTGTCACCGTCGAGAGAAGGCCCCCTGAGAGATTGAGCGTGCCCGTGCCACCATGGGCGTCCCCGAGCGTGGTGTTCACGGCCGTCACCATGCCTCCCCCCTGGATGTTCAGTGTCCCCGTCCCCGCCGCGGCGGCCGACACGTTGGCCGCGACGAGCAGGTCATTGCAACTGATGGAGCTCACATCGGCTGTCGCGCTCCCGACGGTCACGGTCCCAACGCTGCTGGCGCTCGGCGCCACCGACAGATCGTCCGCAGCGGTCGCACGCCCGCCGGCGGTCACCGTCAACGCACCTGTACCGGTATTCCCCACCAGAATGTCGCCCAAGGTCGCGTGAGTGGCACGAAGAGTCGAGAACGTCCCAGGCACGCCACCCGACACATTGACCGCGCCCTGCGAACCACCGAGCGCCGCGATGTTCACCGGACCGGCAGTGGTCTCCAGCACCGCCCCGTTCAGCAGGTTGACGGTGCCGTTCCCCGAGTTGCCCGCCCGAATCCCGTTTACAGAGCTGCACGTCACAAGCGAAGCGGATGACGTGATCGTGAGGACGGAGGTACCGCCCATCGTGCCGACGCTGAGGATCCCCTGGCTGTTGAGCGTCCCGCTCGTGATGTTGCATGTGGCGTTGGAGTTGAACTCAAGCCCTACGACAAACTGCTGTGTCACAGTCAAGGGGTTGGCAAACTGCATCGACAAGACGCCCGCGTTCATGTTGACTTGGGTCGCCGCCGTCACCGCGCCGCCGAAAGTCACCGGATATGTCGCATTGAGGTTGAAGTTCAGAATGTCCGCCGGCAACGGCACCTGGGCCGGGCCCCAGTTCCCCGCGACCGCCGCGCTCCCACCCGCCGGGTTGTTCCAGAACAGGATCGCCCCCGTCGCGCTCTGCACGGCGATGGCGGTTCCGACGATGGCGAGAATGCGTGCGGCTCTGTGGTTGGTTCTCATCGTTTTCCCTTTCGTTTTGATCGCTGGGCTTCTCTGATGCCTCCGGCCTCACAGCGCTCGACTGATCGAGCACCCAAGCACCCTCGGCTCCCACAACGCGACATCGAGCAGCAGTCGGGGCCACGATCTCGCCAAGAAGGTGACCGAATGCCCGCCTGCCCTGCCTTCATCAACGCCCCGTGACCCATGTCCGAGTCCCCGAGCGAAACGGCGACCCTTACCCAACCCAACCAAGCCGCCCCGGATACGCTCCCGGGACATGCTTGCTCGCGTCCAGTCGTACTTACTCCAGGGGATTGACGCACTCAACTGTGAGGTCGAGGTCGACGTCACCGAAGCGGGCGAGACGCCAACCTCCTTCGTTGTCGGCCTGCCCGATGCCGCGGTGCGCGAGTCACTCCAGCGGGTACAAGCAGCGCTGCACAACTGCGGCTATGCCCAGCTCCCCTCCCGCACCGTCATCAACCTCGCTCCGGCCGACGTCCGCAAAGAAGGCCCGCTGTACGACCTTCCCATCGCGGTCGGGCTCTTGATCTGCAGCGGCGCTATCGGCGGCGGCGGTCGGGCCAAGGTCAAGACCAAGGCCAGGCCAACCTTCTCTGAACTCCGCGCAGCCGCGGCCCCCAAGCCATCTGCAACGCCGCCCGATGAACTCGATCTTGAGATCCCCGACTTTGACGCCCGGGCTGGCAACCCCGCAACCCCGCGCGAAGCTATCCGCGCTGAGGATTACCTCTTCGCCGGCGAGCTCGCCCTCGATGGCCGCCTCCGCCCGGTTCGCGGCGTCATCGCCATGGCAGCCCTCGCGAAGTCGATGGGTCTCCGCGGCGTGATCGTGCCCCGCGAGAACGCCCCGGAGGCGGCTGTTGTCTCCGGGATCGACGCCATCGGTGCGAGCACCCTGCCGGAAGTGGTTGGGCTTCTCAACGGTCAGGTAGAGACTGACCCCCATCCACCACTTGATGTTCTTTCGCTCGTGCAGAACGCGACCGCTGAGGTAGACTTCGCCGACGTTCGCGGCCAGGAGGCCGTGAAGCGTGCCATCGTGCTCGCCGCGGCGGGCTCCCACAACCTGCTCATGCTCGGCCCCGCCGGCACGGGCAAGACCATGATGGCCAAGGCCCTCCCCGGCGTGCTCCCGCCGCTCACGGCCGAAGAGGCCATCGAGATCACCCGCATCTACTCCGCTGCGGGCGAGCTTCCGCCCGGCAAGGGGCTGGTGACCATCCGGCCAGTCCGCTCCCCCCACCACACGGCAAGCGCCGCCGCGGTGATCGGCGGCGGAGCGGTCCCGCGCCCCGGCGAAGTGTCACTCGCACACCGGGGCGTGCTGTTCCTCGATGAACTCGCGGAGTTCCCCCGCGCCGTGCTCGAGACTCTTCGTCAACCACTCGAGGATCATGTCGTCACCATCGCCCGCTCGCACTCGGCCGTGCGCTTTCCGGCCAGCGTCATGCTTGTAGCGGCGATGAACCCCACACCAAAGGGCGACATGCCGCGCGATCAGGTGGGAAGGTCCGCAATGGAGCGCTACCTCAGCAAACTCAGCGGCCCGCTCATCGACCGCATTGACCTTCACGTCGAGGCACCCGCCGTGCCCTGGAAGCAGTTGAGCGCCACCGCGGGCGGACCGGCCGGGACATCGAGCGCCGATATGCGTGAGAAGATCCGTCAGGCCCGCGAGCGTCAGGCCAAGCGCCAGGGCCCGGGGCTTCCGAATGCCCGTCTCTCCGGCCGCAAACTCGACACCCTTGCGCCGCTGAGCGAGGGGTGTCGCGCCATGCTCGGGACCGCCCTGACAGAGCTCGGTCTGAGCGCCCGCGCCTACGACAAAATCCGGCGCGTTGCCCTCACCATCGCGGATGTCGACGGGGCCGACTCCGTCACCGAGGCCCACGTCAGCGAGGCCGTCGGCTACCGACTGCTCGACCGAAAGGTGTGACCGATACGACCGATCTCCGCTCAGGTGATGGCCCGCACAACCAACACGCCGACCGCGGCGTAGATCCCCGCGATCAGGTCGTCAAGCAGAATCCCCCAGCCCCCAGGGACGCGCTGCAGGCCATACGCCGGTGGCGGCTTCACGATGTCCATGATGCGAAAGAGCACAAAGGCGAGCGCCACCCAGCGAAGCGCGGACCACGGCGACGCATGATCAAGCGGCAGCGCAAGGCACGCAAGAGCCATGCCTGCGGTTTCATCTGCCACCACTTCGCTCGGGTCCTTGCCGCCGAACTTTGCTTCGGCCAAATCCCCCGCGCTGATGCACGCCCCGGAGAACACCATAACGGTCACCGCCATGGTCAGGATGACCGTCCATCCCGGTGCCTGCGCCAGCAATAACCCAAGCGCGATGATCGCCGGCGGCATCGACCCCCACGTCCCTGACGCGGGTCGGAGGTAGCCAAGACCGAAGGTGGTGATCAGCCGTATGCCCAGCGAGGTCGCCAACGGAAGGGCTCCGGATCAGCAGGAAAGAGGCCGCGGTCGGATTCGAACCGACGAGGGGCTTACGCCCAACGGATTTGCAATCCGTTCCATTCAACCACTTTGGTACGCGGCCCAAAGAAGGCGGGGACGCTAAGCCCATGCGATGCGATCGTCAAGTGTTGGGGGTCGGCCACTCCGCACATCGGTCTGGCAACGGGGGTCGAGCGCAGATCTGACCGCGGGCTGCAAAGTGTCCTTCGTAGCCGAATGCCAAGTCCTATAACTGCTGAGGCGTCAACCCAAACCGTGGTCCGAATACGGAATTCAAGGGACCTTCCCAAGGTCGCCGGCGATCTCCACGCACATTTCGGGCTGAAAATGGTTGCCAAACCCGCAGGATGATGGCATGATTGTCCTGCACGGCACTGCTGCGCGTGCAGAGAGTTTTGACTTGGGGGGGCTTCGGCCCGCCGTCACTGAGGAGAGAGAACGTGAAGATTCGTACGTCATCGTTGCTTGTCGCTATCGCCGGTGCGGCTTTTGCCGCGACCGCCGCGAATGCTGACGGCATTCTCACTTTCGGGTACACCGACACCGACGGGGATTACCTGTCGAACGCGATGAACCCGACAGGCCCCGGCTTCAACGGCTCATTCACGGCCCGCGCTTCGGCGACAAGCCCGCTGAACAGCAGCGGTGATGTGACGCGCCTGATCCCGGTCTCCGGCCAGGCGACCTTCCAGTCCGACTTCATCACCCGTTCGCTCGCGAACGCGGTGTTCAACATCTCGGTTGAGAACAAGGACAACATGCTCCGCCTCGCCGACGGTCAGGGTGACTTCACCATCACCGATACCGATGGCGACACCTACACCGGCATCATCTTCGGCTTCTGGGTCCAGTTGACCAACGGCCGCACCTTCTTCAACGGCGAGCTCTCGAACGTCGTCTTCAACGACAACGGCGCTCTGGACGGCAACTTCAACGGCGAAGGCGGCACCTTCTTCGACGGCAACCTCGGCTTCCCCGGCGTGTACGAGGGTGCGATCACCCAGGTCTTCATCCGCTCCGGCGTCGGCTTCTTCGATCAGTCGTTCGATGACGCCCCGACCAACGTCGAGGGCGTGATCGTCCCGACCCCCGGTGCCATGGGCCTCGCCGGCCTCGGCATGCTCGCGATGGCCAAGCGCCGCCGCAAGTAATCGGCTTCCTGCTTCACACGCTCCGAAATGGAGCGCGACAGTGACTGCACTTTTCGCGACCGGCGGGCAACCGCCGGTCGCGTCTTTTTTGGATCTGCCCGCAAACCCGCTTTATCGCGCCCGGCCGGCATGCCACCGCGCCACCAGCGATGCACACCGGAGCACATACGGCACCGTGCTCACGGCCGTCACAGCGAGCGTCACCCACACGGTGATGTCGATGGTCCACCGGCCCCATGGCGCTTCCCCATCGGGCCGCGCCACCACGCGCGTCACGGCGATGGTGATCAGGCAGGTCGGCACACAGACCGACTGGCAGAACATCTTCAGTTTGCCCGACCAATCCGCCCCGAAGCGCACCCCCTGCCCCTCGAGCACCCCCCGGATGGACGTCACCAGCAGTTCGCGCCCGAAGATCAAGACGACCATCCACGGGTAGACCCCGCTGATCTGAATCCCGTGCCCGGAGAGCGCGTGCATCTCCGGCGTCCGGTGCCAGAAGTCCGGCCCCGCCAGAAAAATCAGGGCCCCGACGACGAGCAACTTGTCCGCAAAGGGGTCCATGATCCGACCGAAAGTACTCTCCACCCCCCACCGCCGGGCCAGGAAGCCGTCGAGGATGTCCGTGAGCCCCGCCACGATGAACAGCGCCGCCGCGAGAATCAACCACCAATCGGTCTGGCCATTCCAGGCCGCCGACGCCTCAAAACGCCAGTACGTGAGCACGGCAAAGAACACAACCGCCACGACCACCCGGAGCGCGGTCAGCGTGTTGGGAATCGTCCCACGGAATCCCCCCGCCGTGGTGGCCTGGGGATCGGGCGCGTTCGGGAGGGCGGACATCCGGCGATGATAGAAGCCGGCGCGGGAGTTCAATCGGCGGTGCATCCTTGAAGAGAGGCGCGTGAGAAACTACCCTCTGCCCTTCGCGATCCGGACGCGGCGGGAGCACCCGCGCGGGCCCGAGGTCGGCGCCATGGTCGCTCATCCCCGGGGTTTGACTTGGACCAACTGCTGAGCCCGATCCTGCTGTACGGCGCCTGCGCACTCGGCGCGATCGGCGTGGCGCTCTCGCTTCCCAAGAAATCCTTCAGCCCCTTCATCGTGGGCGGGCTTGTCGCTGCGGGGGCACTCGGCCTGTTGGCGGTCGGTCTGTTTCTCAAGACGCCCCCGACCGACCGGCCGAACGTGCTGTTCTATGTCTTCGCGCTGATCGCGCTCGGCGCCTCGCTCCGGGTCATCACCCACCCCCGCCCCGTCTACGCGGCTCTCTACTTCATTCTCACCATCCTCGCCTCGAGCGGGCTCTACCTCCTGCTCGCCGCGGAGTTCATGGCCTTCGCCCTCGTCATCGTCTACGCCGGCGCGATCCTCATCACCTATCTCTTCGTCATCATGCTCGCGACGGAGACGCCGTCCGCGGAAGAGATCGATGTTCTGAACGACTATGACCGCGTCGCCCGGGAACCGGTCGTCGCCACCCTCGCAGGGTTCATCCTCCTGGCCGCGCTCACAAGCATCCTCGCTGGCGGGGCCGTCAAGCTCAAGGCCGACCCGCGCCTTGCCACCTACGGCGATGCCGGACTCGCCAACCTCCCGCGCAAGGTCGAGACGCTCCTCCGCGAGGCCCGCGCCAGCGATGGGAAGCCCCTGCTCGCCTCCGGCGAAAAAGTGACCGCCGTGGATGCCGGCCCGCAAGGCATCGTGACCGTCCGTTCCGCCGACGGCGCGACGACACGCACCATCCCCCGCAGCCAGTGGCCCCGCACCGTCACGCTCGACAACGTGGAAGGCGTCGCCTTCACCCTCATCGGTGGCCACCCGGGCTCAATCGAGATCGCCGGCATCATCCTGCTCATGGCCATGCTCGGTGCCGTCGTTCTGGCCCGCAAGAAGGTAGACCTTGACGAAGCCGCCAAGCATGATGCCCTGAACGTCCTTGGCCATCACGTGCCCGCCGGTTCTGCGGCACCCAGTGCCGGAGGTGCCGCGTGACCGCACTCATCACCCTCGCCGATGGTTCCACCGCGCTCTCCGCCATGGGCGGCATGACGCTCTACCACTACCTCGCCGTCTCCGCCATCATGTTCGTGATCGGGCTCATCGGCTTCCTGACGCGGCGCAACCTCATCATCATGTTCCTCTGCACGGAACTCATGTTCCAGGCCGCGGGCGTCGCGCTCATCGCCTTCAGCCGGTTCCACATGAACCACACCGGCGAGACGTTCGTGATCTTCGTACTCACGGTGGCCGCGGCGGAGGCGGCCATGGCGCTCGCGCTGGTCGTGCTGCTCTTCCGCCGCAAGGAATCCCTCGACTCAACAGCGTGGAAGGAACTCAACGGCTGACGCCTATGCCGACGCATCGGCGTGCGTCTTGATCCTCTGCTCCTGCCCCCGCGGAACCTCCATGATCCACCAGTTGCTTCTCGCCTCGACGCTCGCCCTGACCGAAGGGGCGTCCGCGCACGCGGCCGGTTCCGGCATGGTGGTGGCCAAGGCCGCCCCGCAGTGGTTCCTCCCCGCCGCGCTCCTGCCGCTCTTCCCGATCATCGGCGTGGTGCTGGCAACGGTCTTCGCCGCTCTGCGGGTCAAGAACAAACTCCCCGCCTTCGCCTCGGTCGGCTGCCTCGCGGCTTCCTTCGTCTGCGCTGTGCTGACGTATCTTGAGACCCGGGCCGGGATCGGCGGCCTCGCCGCCAACACGCCCTTCACGGTTCATGTCTTTGACTGGCTCACTTTCAACTGGGCCCCGGGCCTCTCGTTCGTCGCCAACTTCTCCTTCTATATCGACACCCTCACGTGTCTCTGGATGCTCTTTGTCACCGGGCTCGCGACGCTGATCGCCCTCTACGCCAGCGAGTACATGAGCCACGATCAGGGCGTCGGCTACTGCCGCTTCTTCGCCGCGTTCAACCTCTTCGTCTTCAGCATGTCGTGCCTGGTGATGGTG
>JBQTIJ010000348.1:0-2369 GCA_052388255.1 Phycisphaerales bacterium | reverse complement strand
CTCCGATCAACCGTCGCGCGTCGATCGAGACCTCTTCGTCTTCGATATCTCCCAACCGGCAACGCCCGCGCTTCTCGCGGCCTTCCCGCGCATGGGGACGACCATAACCGGCATGGCGGCCCACCCCGTCCGCCCGTTCATCCTCTTCTCAAACCTTGAGCCGCGGAACACCGTCCGCCTTGAGCCGAACCTCCGCGGCCGTTTCATGCACCACGAGGTCCGCCGCCTCAACCTTGGCCCCGAGGGGGCGCTGGCGGTCAATCCGTCGCCGATGCGGTTCAACCTGCATTCTGGCATCCCGGACTTTGACAATGTCTCCGGGCCCAATACCGCAGCACAGGCCGCGGCCCTTGCGAACCCGGTTGATCTGCTCTATGACGCCACCGGCGATCGCGCGTTCGTCGCGGCTCTGGGTACGGACCGCATCGGGGTCATCAACGCCGAGAATGGCGATGTGCTCTCGATCACGGATGTTGACCGCGGCCCGCGGGCCCTGGCCCTCAACAGCGCGGGCGGCCTGCTCTATTGCTACTGCCGCACCGACCACTCCGTGGTGATGCTCGACGTGACCACCGACGTCCCCTTCGTTCTCCAGCGATTTGCGCTCTTCACCCCGGAAGCGGCCGTGGTCTCCGAGGGCCGGCACTTCCTCTACACCACGAAAGTGGCCAACAACTTCAGTTCATCGTGTGCCATGTGCCACATCGACGGCAACCTTGACCACCTCGCCTGGGACCTCGGCGACAACACGATCACGGCGATGCTCCCCGCGCCGACCAGCGTCGCCCCTCTGAAGAACCACCCCCTCAAGGGGCCGATGGTCACCCAGTCGCTCCGCGGGCTCGAGAAGCACAACGCCTTCCACTGGCGCGGCGATAAGCCAGAGTTCGTGGACTTCAACTCCGCCTTTGACGGGCTCCTCGGGGGCGCTGAGTTGAACGACTTCGACATGGGCCGGTACGACGTCTATGTGAAGTCCCTCGTCTACGGCCCGAACCCGTTCTTCCGTCGCGACAACTCGTTCGTCAGCCCCGTGGCCCTCGCCGGCGCAGCCACCTTCGCCTCTGCCTGCAACCCCTGCCACAACTTCACCAACGACGGCACGCTCCGTTTCGTCGGCTCGCCCGACGACGTGGCCTTCCCCCTCGCCAACCTCTCCGCCCAGATACAGGAGATCGCGCAGCTCCGCGGGCTCTATAAGAAGGCCGACAGCGACCGTTTCAATGCCTTCGGGCTTCTGCACGACGGCCGCACCACCCGCGACGGGTCGGCGAACGCCATGGAGGCCTTCCTCGAGACCTTCTTTTCATTCATCCCCCCGGTCGACCGGACGAACATGGCCGACACACTCCTCTCGTTCCCCGGGAACTCGATGGCCGTGGTCGGCTGGCAACGTCTGGCGGTTCCCGGCCTGAGCGATCAAGAGATCGCCCTGCTCTTCTCCGATGTGCAGCAGATGGCCACCGGCGCGATGGCCGCTCCTCGTCACTGCGACGTCGTCGCCCGCGGGTTCCTCAACGGCAAGGACGTGGGGTTCGTCCTGACGGTCAACATCGATTCGCCCACATTCCCCCCGGATCTGCAGTTCATGGCTGACGACGGCTCAACCACCACGCTCACCCAGATGCTCGGGAGCGTTGCCGCCGGTGGCTCGTTGACCTTCATGGCCGTTCCACCAGGGTCGGGCCGGCGCATCGGCATCGATGTCGATCACGACGGCTTCCTCAACAGCGGCCCGGGCGAAGTGCTTTCGGCCAACTCGCCCGACTACAACCGCGACGGCTTCATCTCCCCCGATGACCTTGACGAGTTCATCACCGACTACTTCGGCGACCCACCCAGCCCCCACGCGGACTTCAATCAGGATGGGCTGATCACCCCCGACGACCTCGACATCTTCATCACAGAGTTCTTCCGGCTCTGATCCGATCCTCATTCCGCCGGGAAGGACCAGGGCGTGCCGGGCGTGTACCCGGTCAGCCCATAGAGCTCGGCCCGCGTCTGCATGCTGCCAAGGAAAGGTGCCACTGAGCCCTCCTGCTGAAGCTGCGCGAGCGCCCGCCCCACGGCACCCATCGCGACCCGCAGCAGCGAGACCGGGTAGATCACGCAGCCATATCCCATCCGCGCGAACTTCGCCAACGGGATGATCGGTGTCTTGCCGAACTCCGTCATGTTCGCCAGCAGCAGCGCGCGTGGGTGGCTGGTCCTCAGGGCCGAGGCCATGCTCGCAAACTCCTCCTCCGTCGCCAACCCCTCGGGGAAGATCATCTCGGCGCCGGCATCCAGATACGCCCGGGCCCGGCCAACCGCCGCGTCAAACCCCTCGACCCCCCGCGCATCGGTGCGAGCACAGACCATGATCGCCG
>JBQTIJ010000347.1:0-2169 GCA_052388255.1 Phycisphaerales bacterium | reverse complement strand
GCTGGCGCTCCTGATCGCCGTGGTCTACAAGGCGATTCGCATGAAGGATCTGAAGGGGTATCCGGCGGCGGTGCTCATCATGACGCTCCAGATTGTCGCGGGCATGGTGGGGCTTACCGCCGCGAGCTACCTGCTGGTCGAGTTGTTTGTGCCGCTGATCCGCCGCTAAAGTGCGCGGGCCTTGCCCGGCCCGTTGCCGATTGATCAACCCCCGGAGACCAGCCCGATGAGGGCGACCTCATCACCCGGCGCTGCTCGCGCATCGGGCGGTGCGAAGGCCCCGTTGATGGCGATTCGCCCGCTCCTCAGGAGCGGAGCAAGGGCCGGGGCCTGCTCAGCAAGGGCGCGAAGAATCTCCGCCGGGCCTGCGCCTTCGGAGACTGTCACCTCCACCCGCGAGCGGCCGAGCGCCGCCCGCTCGGGCCCAAAGAGCAGCACGCTCAGAACCATGCGCGAAGGTAGCCACGGGCACCGGTCGTTGCGCTGCGCGTCACGTACTCTTGCGTACCTATGACCGACCAAGCGCCCGAGCGTGTTCCAGAGTTCGATGCCAGCAAGCCCCACCTGCAGCGCCCCAAGCTCCGCCCGGTGCGCGGTTTTGCCGCCAAGGCCAAGGATCAGGAGGGTCGCGAGCATGACATGCTCGGCCTCGCCGATGCGCGGCAAATCTCTGACCGGGTGGTGATGGTCGTGCCCGCGGCCCAGTTGATTCTGCCCGTCATGGACGGCTCGCGCACGCTCGATCAGATCATCAGCGAGGTGGGGCGCGGACTGAACCGGGCGATTCTCGAGGGGTTGGTGGCGCAACTGGACAACGCCTGCCTGCTCGAAGGGCCGACCTTCAACGCCATGGCGGAGAAGATGCACGCGGAGTTTGACGCGAACCCGAACCTTCCGCCCGCGTCGAGCGCGGCCTTTGCCGAAGCCCTTCGCGAGCGCAATGAGGATGGCACGGCCAAGGAAGAGGAGGTCCCGCCTGAGGTGCAGGCCGACCGGTTCCGGCAGGTGATCGACCAGTGGATCGCCGAGGCCCTCAAGACGGTCGAGAGCCCTTCCCTCAGCACACTCCCCAAGGCCATCGTCGCGCCGCACCTTGACTACCCCCGCGGCTGGATCAACTACGCCGCGACGTATGGCCGGCTTCGCGTGGCGGACCGCCCGGACCGGGTGGTGATTCTGGGCACCAACCACTTTGGCGAGGCGACGGGTATCTGCGCCTGCGACAAGGGGTACCAGACGCCCTTCGGCACGTGCGAGGTTGATCGTGACCTGGTGGATGGGCTGCGGCTGAAACTCGGCAACGCGGCCTTTGCCAATCGATTCGACCATGAGCGCGAACACTCGGTGGAACTGCAGGTCCCTTGGGTGCAGCACGTTTTTGGCAAGGATGACAAGGGCAACTACCCGCGCGTGCTGGGCGTGCTGGTGCACGATCCGTCGGTGAACAACGGGGCTTCGTATGACGGCAAGGGGGTGGACCTCCAGCCCTTTGTCGACACCATGAAGGAGCTGATCGCCAAGGCACCGGGGCGCACGCTGATCGTGGCCTCGGCGGATCTTTCGCACAAGGGCCCGGCCTTTGGCGACGAGAGCCCGATGAACGGCGAGGACGAAGCGACGAAAGAAGCCCGCATGAAGGTCTTCAACCATGACCGCGAAATGCTGGCCCACCTTGCGGAGCGCAAGCCGTGGGACCTTGTCGCGAGCATGGCCTGGCAGCAGAACCCCACGCGCTGGTGCAGCACCGGCAACCTTGTGGCGGCGATGCTCATCGCCGAGCCGAGCGAGGTCACGATCTTCAACTACTCGGCGGCGGTCGATCCGCAGGGCATGGCGATGGTCTCGAGCGTCTCGATGGCGATGACTTGATCACCCTCCGCCCCTGCGTGCTGCCCGTTCAGGACCCCCGACCATGGCCAAGGCCGCCGGCAAACCCGCGGGCACCACGACCATCCCGACCGTGGCCGTTCTCCACGGCCCGGATCGCTTCACGCAACTGGAGCGGACCGAGGCGGTCAAGCAGGCCATTGCCACTCAGCACGGGGCGGTTGAGCCGGTGCTCTTCGATGGGGCATCGGCGGCGCCGGCGGTGATCCTTGATGAGTGCCGCTCGCTCTCGCTCATGCAGAGCTTCAAGCTGATCATCGTCGACAACGCTGATGAACTGCT
>JBQTIJ010000346.1:0-10908 GCA_052388255.1 Phycisphaerales bacterium | reverse complement strand
CCCGGCCGCGCAAACTGCCCAGCCGGCCGCTCCCCAGCCGGTGAAACTCGAGGACTTACCGCCACCGATGCGGCTGGGCGTGCGTGCGGAACTGACGCGCCGCCAGATTCCGGTAATGCCCATGGTGGTGGTGGTGCCGGATGCGTCCTCGCTGGTGGAGGTGGTCGGTGCGTGGTCGCTCGCGGGGGCGGGGCGGTTTCCGGTGCTGATCGATGACGGCCGCGTTGAGACCCGCGAAGACATCGCTCGCTTCATCCGCGCCTTCGCGCCCGCACGGGTCGTCCGCTGGCGGGCCCCGGGCGAGCAGGCAGAGTGGCCCAAGGACGAGCCCGCGCAGCGTGCCCGGGTGGAGGCCGCGCTGCGCAGTGCGTGGAAGCCGGCGCGGGCCGAGCCCGGCGGCAACATCAGCGCGATGTACGCGGGCGTGAACCATGTGCCCCCGGGTGTCGTGGCCCTCAGCATGGCCGACGTCGCGTGGCCCGCGGGCCTGGCGCTCGCGGCGGGGCGCGGGCAGGTGCTCGCGTGGGTCACGCCGCCAACCGGCGGCGGAGACGCGGGGGGGACGCTCACCCTCGCGCAAGCGGACGACCTCTCTGCCCAGATCACCCGCGCGTGCGAGGTGAGCGGGGCGGCCTGGCGCGGGCTGGGCGAAGGGATCGACGCCGTCACGCTCTGTCTAAATGTGCCCGTGAAGGTGAACATCCCCGCGGGAAGCAATGTGCGCGGTGCGGGGGCGTTCGTCGTCAAACCCGGCGAACCGATCGCGACGAGCGACCTTGTCGGCCGGTCTGTGGATGACCGGGCAGATCGCTACGCCTGGTGCGGGCAGGTCTTCGGCACGCCCGCCCGCGCGGTGTACAGCGCGATGTGCGGGCTCTTCGTCCAGCCGCGGAGCGCCTGGGTTTTTGATGGCTACCAGCCCGGCCAGCCGTGGGACCTCTTCGATGGCACCGAGGCGGGTGAACTCCTGGGCAAGGGCGGCCTGAAGGTGATGGTCAACGACGGTTCGGCCTCCTCCGCCGATGCCTTCCGAGCCCGCGCCGCCGGTGGCTGGGATCCGAAGCAGGGGCGTGCCACCGCGCCAGCGGAACTCAGCGGCGGCCTGAATGCCGGGTTCATCGCCGTCAACACCAGCGGCATGACCGAGAGCTTTGATCTCCGGCCCGGCCAGTGCGTCAGCGGTGATGTCCCCATTCTCAACGTGCCGTCGCTGGTCTACTTTGTTCACTCCTGGAGCGCCAACTCGCCGAGCAACCCCTCCACTGTGGCGGGGCGCTGGCTCGCGCAGGGGGCGTATGCGTATGTCGGCTCCGTACACGAGCCATTTCTCCAGGCCTTTCAGCCGACGCCGATGTTCGTGCGCCGCCTGATGGCCCCCGCCGCGCTCGGAGCCG
Organism: Phycisphaerales bacterium; assembly: GCA_052388255.1. Taxonomy (GTDB): domain Bacteria; phylum Planctomycetota; class Phycisphaerae; order Phycisphaerales; family UBA1924; genus JAEUIX01. The sequence goes on along the minus strand of JBQTIJ010000346.1, from coordinate 9,514 downwards.
CGGCCCGGCTTGATGGTGGCCCCCCGTGGAAGATCGCGGTGATCGGTGATCCGCTGATCACGCTCGGCCCAGCCGCCCCTGCGCCGCCGGCCACGACGGCCCTGCCGCTCGAAGGGGCGGAGGACCTGAAGGACACGGTGGCCCGTGCGCTGAAGGCGGGCGACTTTGAGTCGGCATGCGTGGACCTCGTGCTCTCCGGGCGCGAGGGTGATGCGCTGCGACTGGGCCGGGCCATGATCCGCGACCGCAAGGACGCGCTGACGCCCGCAAGCGCGACGCACCTTGCGTGGTGCGCGTTCCGCGCCGTCGATGGGCCGGCCTTCGCGCAGTTCTATGAAGCCGCGCGGGCGACGGAGGACCAGCACCCGCGCCTGCGCGATGGGCTCTGGCAGGCCTTCATGGCCTCCGGCGCGACGCTGAGCCGGGGCCAGATCGATCTCCTCAAGGCCCTCCCACGCCAAGACAGCACGCTCCGCGACGCGGCAGATCTCTCGTCCCTACTGCGAAGGGTGAGCGGGCCGGAGGGGGCCCGCGCGTATCTCCGCGAGCTGGCCCTCGGGCAGAAGAACGAGCACGTGAAGGCCCGGCTTGAGGAGATGGCCCGGGGCGTGAAGTAAGTGCCGAGGCGGGCCGCAGCGCGTCACCCCCCGCTGGGGCCGATGCGGATCGCGTTCTTCCCATCGCGCTTGGCGGCAAGGGCAAGGTCGTCCGCGTGCTTGAGCAGTTCCGGCGTGGTCCGCCCGTCCCATGGGAAGGTGGCGATGCCCCCGCTGATGCCCAGCGCCCCCGGCGCACCATCCGCGAGTTTGGGGAACCGGGCCGCGCGGACCTGCTCCTGAAAGCGGCGCGCGATCAGGGTCACATCCTCGGGCGGCTTGCTGGCCGGATCGCGCGGGCCGGTCGGTTCATAGAAGATCACGGCGAACTCATCCCCGCCGATGCGGCAGACCTTGTCGCCCGGCCGGATCACCGAGCGAAGCAGCCGCACCGTCTCACGCAGAATCTCAGCCCCCGCAGGGTGGCCGTAGCGATCGTTGAACGACTTGAAACTGTCGATGTCAAAGACGAGCAGCGTCAGCGTCTGGCGGTTGCGCTGCGCCTGCGCCAAGGCCGTCTGCATATAGCGTTCAAAGTACCGCCGGTTGTACGCACCCGTCAGGTCATCACTCATGGCCGCTGAGCGGAGCGCGGCCTGCTGGTCCGCCAGCGCCATCCACGCCCCGAGCCGGGCCGCTTCGACGCGCAGGTCGGCCGTGCTCCGGCTGGTTGAGAGCATGCCGTACAGCATCGCGCCATGCCGGACCGGCACCGCGCGATCATCCCCGGTGGGGGCCGTTTCGGGGGCCATCGCTCCTCCCGCCGCTGCGACAAAGCGCAGTGAACCGTCGCCCGTCCGCGCTCGGGCGAGTTCAAGCGCGGGAACGAGAATGTCGCGCCCTTGCATGAGCGCGGCGAGAATGAGCCGCTCGTCCACGTCCCCATTGGCGGGGGCGGTCCCCGGTCCCGGCCCGACCGGCGTGGGCGCGGGGGCCACTGATGGCGCGCGAACCGTGGTCGCGCCGCCCGGCGGGGCGGGCTTGAGCTGGATGTGATCCGGCCGCGGCAATCGGGCCGCGTCATCCACCGCGCGGCGGATCTCGTCAGGGGTTGAGTCCTCCGCGACCACACCATCAAAGGCCAGCGGCCCGGGCCCGCTCCGTGTCTGGCCGGAGAGCAGTGTCGCCACGTTCTGATCAAGCACCTTGAGCGCGGCGACAAACGCCCCTGCCTCTTCACCCGGGTCGGCATCCCGTCCCACGATCACCGCCGCGCGAGTGGGAGAGGCGCTGTCGATCGGGTCCCCCAGTTCGCCCACGGCCTCCAGCGGCGTGCGCACACGCAGGAGTTCGATCCGCTCATCGCGCCGCAATGTAGACTCAAGCCCGGTGCGCCCCACGAGGATCACCCGCAGGTCAGTCCCTTGGGGCGCGGTTGGTGGGGGGGTTGGGGGAGGTGGTGGGGGAGACCAGGCCCGTGGGTCAGAGGCGCTCATGCGTGGCGACCCTCCCCGGCTTCTTCGCCGTCGGTCGGTTCAAGGTCGTCGTCGAATCCCCCGTCCGCCTCGCCGAGCAGCATGGCGAGTTCTTCCGCGCTCAGGAGCGGTCCCCCTGCGTGCGTGGGCTCGCAGGACTCCGGTCCCGTGTGTTCTGACGGACGCAATGCCGGCCCGCCTGGGGCGATCGGTCGCGCAGGGTCGATGGCTTCCGTCAGGCGCAGCGCGGGCTGAAGAGGTCGTGCCGGAGTCCACGGATTCGCCGGCTGGGCCGCGCGGCCGGCGCGGATGCTCTCGGAGAGCGCATCGGCCGGGCTTGGGCGCGGCGACCACGCCGCGAGCTCCGTCGCCGTCACGGCCCGCAGCTTTGGGTCGCCCGCTTCCTCAAAGTACCAGAGCGCGCTCCGCGGCACATAGCGCCGCAGGGTCGTCGCAAGTTCCACCACGCGCGTCAGCCCGGCCGGTTCGACAAAGACCAGCACCGCCGCGGCTCGTCGCACGGTTGTGGCCCCCGTGAGTTTGCAGGCGTGTGCCAGCATCGCGTAGGGATCGGTGCATGTCCGCACGGTCGCGCCGTGGCGCTGCAGACTCGCCACGAGCGCGGGCGGCGCGATCGATCCCGGCGCGTGGTACAGCACGCAGGCGGACCGGCCGGGGCCGGTGTCCACGTCGTCAGAAGTCGCAGGAGGGGGCGAGGGAGCGGCGGGGGGCCGCCCATCCTCCGGGCGGCTGGGCATATCACAGTTTATCACACGCTGGCCGCGCGGCACCCCAAATAGACATTGTGAGCGTTTACGGACCCTCAAGCAGGGCAGCCGCGATCCGGTCCGCGCCGTCCACGGGTCCGAGTGCGGTTATGGCGGTGCGCATGCGGGTCCGCCGGGGTTCATCCTTGAGCAGGGCTTCCAGCAATGGGCCGATGGTCCGCAGGTTCTCGGCCTCCGCGATGCGATCCTCCGCGACCTCTGCCCCCCCCGCCTCCACCAATACGCGGGCGTTGACGCGCTGGTGCTGGTCCTTGTGATAGGGATAAGGCAGAAAGAGCGCAGGAACAGCGCACGACCACGCATCGGCGATGCTCCCCGCGCCGCTGCGACTCAGGGCAAGGTCAGACGCGGCCCACCAAGCGCCGAGACCTGGGACAAACCCCTGTACCCGCGCGGGGATGCCCGCCCGTTCGTAAGCGCTCGTCAGCGCCGCATGGTCATCGCTCCCGGTCTGGTGCAGCACCTGCCAACCACCATCGAGCAGCGCGGCAAGGCCGGATGGGCTCTCCACGATCGCTCGCACGCATGAGTTGATCGACCCCGCACCCTGGCTCCCGCCCGTGATGAGCAGGACGGGGCGGGCAGGGTCAAGCCCGATCCGCTCACGGGCGACGGCGCGCGAGGCGGCCGCCCCGCCCTGTGGTTCGCGCACGACGGGCGGAACGCGCAGCCACGAGTGGTAACCGCTGACCGGGGCGGCGGTGAAGACGCGCCCGGCCCGGCGCGCGATCAACCGGTTGGCCTTGCCGGGGACTGCGTCAAGGTTGACAAGCGTGAGGGGGACTCCCTGCGCCACCGCCGCGCGGGCCCCGGGTGCGGCGACGAAGCCACCCATCGCCACCACGCAAACGCTCGCCCCCGTCTTCTGTTCGTCGCGAATCAGGCCCCGAACCCGGCGGATCGAGGGGCCATAGCCGCGCAGGAACCGGAGCAGGGCCAGGGGACGAAAGCCGACGGGCTGCGCCGGCAGCGGCTCAAATGCAAAGCCCTGATCGCGCAGCACGCGCTCATCGATCGGGCGCGATGAACACAGGAAACGGCAGGAGACCTCCGCCCCCGCGCGGGCCATGAGACGCTCGGCAATCGCCAGGCCGGGGACAAGATGGCCGCCGGTTCCTCCGCCCACAAAGAAGAAGGTTCGCACCGGGTCGGGCTCCGCTCAGGCCCCGGCGAGCGTGCCGGAGGAGGATTCCTTGACGGGAATGGCCGCGAGTGCGCCGCCGGAGTGGGCCGCGACCTCGATCTGCTCCCCCACGGGGGCCACCAGCTTGTCCATCGCGACAAGCAGCCCGAGCGAGGCAGCGGTGAGGATCCACCCCGTGCCGCCGGATGAGAGCAGGGGGAGGGCGATGCCCTTGGTCGGCAGCAGCGCGGTCACGACACCGATATTGATGATCGCCTGAAGCCCGACCGTGGCGATGATGCCGAACCCGAGGAGCTTGAGCATCGCGGCCTGCTGCTTGCGCACGATCGCGAACCCGGCCCAGAGCATCAAGAGATAGACACCCGTGACCGCGAGGGCCCCGAAGACGCCGAGTTCCTCGCAGATGATCGCGAAGACGAAGTCCGTGGTGTCCTCCGGCAGGTAGCCGAACTTCTGCAGGCCATTCCCCAGGCCGCGCCCCCAGATCTCGCCGTTGTGAACAGCGACCATCGATTGAATCATGTGGTACCCCGAGTCGGCGGGGCGGGCGTAGGGGTTCAGGTAGGTCCAGATACGCTCAAGCCGATAGGGCTGCTGAACGATCGCGGCGACCAGTCCCGCAAGCCCGACCGGAACCAGCAGGGCGAAGCGCCAGATGCTGACGCCGCCGGCGATGAGCATGGCCACCACCACGAGCGTGATAAGGATGGCGGTGCCGAGATCTTCGAGGGCCATCACGCCCGCCACGAGGGCCAGCCCGCAGAGAATGGGCAGGTGGCCGTGGAGGAAGCGACGGAGCGAGGGCCCCATCGTCGCCACATACCCCGCCACAAGAATCAGCATCCCCCACTTCACGAGTTCGCTCGGCTGGATCGAAAGGTCACCAAGGCCCGGCAGATCGAGCTTGATCCAGCGTGAGGCGCCCTTCTTGGCAAGCCCCAACCCAGGGAGATACACAATCAAGAGCAGCATGAGGAGCACTGGGAGGCCGAAGACCAGCCATCGGACCGACCACCCGGATCGATCGGGCTTTGCGGAGGGGTCGCTCCCAGTCGCGCCAAAGAGCTGGACCGGCGCGAACCAGGCCGTCAAGCCCATGGCGAGCATGGCGAGGGCCAGATAGATGGTCGAGCGCGAGGTGATGACACCCTGAATCGTGACCGGGACCTTGGCGTTGATCGCCATCCCGGCGGAGTTGACCATGACCACGCCCAGCGTGAGCAGGGCGAGCGTGCAGGCGACGAGAAGGTGGCCGGGGCGGAGCATCGATCGGACTGTATCGGGCGGGCATGTCGCCGAGCATGACCGGGGCGCGGCCTGGGCCCACGGACCTGAGAAGTGGGGCCCGGAGCGTGCGAAGGGGACCGGCGAATCCGAGCCGCCGCGGGGTGCGAACTCGGCAAGACGCGGCGACCACCTCCACGGGGGGTGGGGGTCGCGACCATTCGCGGCCAGTTGCGGCCGGTTGCATCCGCCGTGTATACTCGCTCGCACCTCGAGGAGCTTCGTCCCATGCGATTCAACCCCCTTTTGATCCGTCCGGTTCTGACCCTCGGCGCGAGCGCGGCCTTGTGTGCCCTGTTCGCCGGTTGCGCCACGCCCCCACAGGGCAACCCGAGCAACCGACTGAGCACCTCTACCACCACCGCCGGTGAGGCCCGCAGCGCGGCCATCCCCACCACCGCGCTCATCGAGGCCAGCGACAAGGTCTCCCAGAACCTCGCGGCGGACATCCAGCGCATCGCCAACGAGATCGGCGGGCAATACCGCGTGACGGTCGTCTTTGGGTCGCTTGAGAACAAGACTCAGGGCTACGTGAACACCGGCGACTTTGAGCTCCTCCGCGACCGCATCAAGTCCAAACTCAACCAGAGCGGGCTCTTCCGCGAGAACATCAAGTTCGTCCTCAACCGCGCCAAACTCGACGAGTTGAACCGGCGCGAAGCGCCCGGCTCCGCCCCCGACCTCCTTCAGGAGGGCACCGCCGCCTCGTCCGGCCCGGCGTTCAACCCCGCATACACCCTCTACCTCAACGGCATCATGTACGGCAGCTTCCGCGAGGGGACCAACCTCTATTACCTCAAGTTTGAGATGATCCGAGCTTCCGACGGCGACACGGTCTTCACCTCCGACTACGAAATCAAGCGCGGCTGAACGAACTCCCCCCAGCGCCCTCCTCCGGGCATTGCCCCCGGAGGGTGCGGAGGGTTGGCGGCAGGACAAAGAACATGTTCGCGGCGAACGGACCGCCGCGCTGACCGCAGGGATGCAGGATCGCGATCGGGCTTGAAGATCGACACCCCCGACGGAGAAACAACATGCAGCGAACGATGTCGGTAACGACCAAGGTCGCCGGGTGCGCCCTGTTCTGCGCTCTCCTCGTTTCCGGTGGCCTCGCCGGTTGCGCCAGTGCACCCCGGACCGAATCGGTGCAGGGGGATGATCTCTCCTTCATCACCGCCGAAGCCGCGGCCAAACTCCAGAGCGCGGCGTTCTTCGCGGAGCGGAATGCTTCCTCCGCACGCATGGTGATCGCCGCTCGCCGGGCCGTTCCAGAAGCGCGCAACCTCCAGATGCCCGAGAGCGAGCGCTGGTACCTCGTCGAGAAAGTGGGGGGTGCTCTCCCCTCCGCGGCCTTGCGCGAGCGGAATGTCACCTTTGTTGTTCCTGAGGAACGGGCCCGGGCCATGGCCGCGGCCGACCCCGCAAACGCTTACCCGCCGGAGCGGCGGCCGACGCACGTCCTCGATGCCACCATCCGGGCCGCCAACCGCTCAGCCCAGCAGGACCATACCGCGCTCTATGTTGTGGAGTACCGCGTGGTGACCCTCTCCGGGGGCGAGGTCCTGTGGTCAGACGTGGTCGAGTACAAGCGGGCGAGTGCGGGAAAATCCTACGACTGAGTGATGGGCGGGGGCCCGCGAACGCACGGAGAGGGTGAACGCCGGGGGGCGTGAGTTGGCGATGGTCGGGGGACGGCCCCCGAAGGAACCAGTACACCAGAGCAGACACGCACCCCGCAAAGATCAAGGAGCACCCCATGTCAGCGACCCGTTGTGTGCAGACGACCCGGAACGCGAAGCGAATGGAACAGCACCCGCGCTCGGCCCGCACGCGACGGCTGGCGCTCGCCGCTGGCGGCGTAGGGATTGTCGGGGCAAGCATCATTCTCGGCGGGTGCAGCGGCGCTGCCCCCAACCGCGCTCTCGTGCAGAACCTCGCCCTCGGCGAGCATGGTCAGGCACGCCGCGCGATCGCGGCGGACCTTTCCGCCAGCGCGGGCGACAGGAACTACCTGCTGGAGCGCATGCGGCTCGGCCCCGTGCAACTGGCCGATGGTCTGCCCCAAGGGGCGGAGCGCAACTTTCAGGAGATCTATACCGTTCTTGATACCAAGGGCTTGAACAAGGACAAGGCCCTCGCCGCGGTTCTCCTGAACGAGGACCTGAAGATCTGGAAGGGCGAGCCCTTCGAACAGGCCATGGCCTGGCATTACATGGCTGTTCGGAACGGCAGCGTGGCCGACTGGGACAACATGCGGAGCGCGGCTGCATCGTCGCTCTTTCTGCTCGCCGACTTCGGCAAGAACGAAAAGGGCGAACGCAAGAGCACGGAGGAGATCGCCAAGGAAGCGGGCAAGGGCGGCAAGGAGAAGTACGACGAGTATCTGAACACCGGGTACACCAACGCCGAGTCGAACTTTGTGCTCGGGTATCTCCTCAGGGCGTCGCGTCCCAGGCGATGGTGCGCACCGACGAGGCCCGCGAGTGCTTCGCGCGGGCCGTCACCTTCAACCCCGCATTGCGCGAGACCGCCGAGGTCCTCCAGAGCGGAGCGTACAACACCGTGCTTGTGGTCGACTACGGGCAGGGCCCGCGCAAAATCGGGTACGGCATGGACAACGCGCTCTCCAAGTTCGTCGCGTGGGAGGGGTTCGCGAGCGACGGTCGCCCCTTGAATGTTCGCACCGATGCGGGCGCACTCTCGGTCCCCGTGGCGATCGACATGAACGCCATGGCGGCCGACCACATGTGGAACAACCTGCAGGATGTCCGCTCGGCCAAGAGCATCTTCGGCACCGCGGCGCTCGCGACTGGGGCCGTGCTTGCCACCAGTGGCAACCGTGACGCGCAGTTGGCCGGGGCCATCGTGGCCATGGTGGGGCTCTTCGCCAAGGCCGGGGCCCACGCCGACACGCGCTATTGCGAGGCCATCCCGCAACGCGTCTATGTCGTTCCTCTCCGGCTGACGGGCGAAGGCACCACCGTCGAGCTCCAAGTGGGGGACGACCAGTTTTCGCGCATGGTGCTCACGGGCCTCGGGCCGCCTGCTGCTCCAGAGAAGGTGCAGGTGCGTTACGTTCGGCTCAACCACGGCCGTGTCCCCGCCGGTTGGGCCCTCTCCGGCAGGCCGGTCTATCGCTGGTGCGGCGTGTGCCCCCCGGTGGAGGGTGACGGCATGCCCTTTATCTTGGGCGGACGCTGCGTCGCCCCCCCGAGCGAGGAGGCCATGTCGCGCTACCAGCGGGCCGGCAATCTCCCGGGGATGCTCGTGAGCGATCTTGAGAACCTTTACCGTGCGGAGGGCATCACCTGGCGCGTTGAGGATGAAGCGGGAAAGACCCCCCTCCATGTGCTCGAGGGTGGAACCTCCCTCGTGGCCCCGCAGGCCGGGACCGCCGGTTTCGCCCGGCTCTTCTGTCAGGACCACGAGCCCTACAAGGCCCGGAGCAAGGAACTCGCTGAGACTCGCGCCCGGCTGGGTCTTCGATGAGTTCTGGCGCATTGCCCCAACGGCCCGCTGGGGCTGAATCGAGCCGGCGACGAGCGGCGAAGACGGTGTACCGTTCCAGCAGTGACGGTGTCTGAAGGTGGGTTCCTGACCGGAGAATGACCAATGAACATGCGTTCGATGTGCGCGCGGGCAACGGTTCTGGCCGCGATGAGCACCTTGCTTCTTGCCGGCGCGGGGTGCGACCCCGTGAAGGCCCCGGGCTCGGTCCAGGGTGATCCTCTCCCCGCGACGCTCTACCCGAAGATTGCCGTGCTCGAGGGGCTCCAGGGGTTCATCGTCATGGGCACCGAGCCGCGCGTGAACGTAGGCCCGCCCATGGGCGTCACCTGTGCCCTCCGCGCCAAGACGGACTTTGAGGAACTCAGCGTTCAGTACCGCTACATCTTCTTCACGAGCGCTGGCGTTCCCCTCAACAACAACCCCGACTGGCAGTACCAGCGGATGCAGTCGCGCGTGGAATCGTTCTTCTCTGGCAACGCCCTCGACCGGACCGCCGTCGACTGGCGCCTCGAAGTCCGTCCGGCCCGCTGAGTTCGCCGCCACCGAGGGCGACCAGATCGGGTGACAACACCCATCGTTCATCATCAGCGCGCCCACCGCGCTGAAACAGGGAGCAGATCATGACACGGGCCAAGACAGTGTTCGGTCAGTCGGATGCGGAGCGTCCCCGGGGTCTCTCCCGCGCTGGGCTGGCCCTTGCCGCCGCGGCGGGCCTTGGCCTCTTCGCCCCCCTGCCCCTCCAGGCCCAGGTGAAGCCCGACCCACCCGCCCCCGCCC
>JBQTIJ010000345.1:0-2320 GCA_052388255.1 Phycisphaerales bacterium | reverse complement strand
GCTGTCGGCAAGACTTCCACTCCGGCGAACGACACGCGCGCCGCTCGTCCCGAGCTCGCCGACCCGGCCGGCTCGCCGAACCCTGACGACTACGCGACCATCGAACCGGCCTCTTGGCGGCAGGTCGATCTGTTGATGGACGCCGCGCGGGGCGGCACGTGCTCGATCACGCTTCTGCGCCCGCTGCCGTGGGTCGAACTGATGGGCGCGAAGGCGGGCGAGCGCATCCAACTCACGCTGCCGGAGATGGGGGTCTACGGCAAGGCGCTGGTGAAGTCGGTGGGCCCCTGCCCGCCCATCAAGCCGGAATCGACCGCGAAGGATCGCAAGTCCGACGTCGTAATCGGCACGTTCAGGACCACCAACGCGGTCGTGATGGACCTGTATGTCGAAGGGCTCGACAAACCGATCGGTACGACGGCGAGCCACCCGTTCTACTCGGTGGACCGCGGCGGCTGGACGGCCGCGGGCGACCTCAAGCCCGGCGAGACGCTGCGGACCCAGAGCGGCACGACCAAGGTCGTGCGCTCGGCCACCAAGCCGGGGACGCAGACGGTCTACAACCTCGAAGTCCACCGCAGCCACACGTACTTCGTGTCGGATGCGAAGCTGCTGGTGCATAACACGTGCCCACTTGAACGAGGCTCGACGGGGCGCACGATTCCTAAGAATCTGAACGAAAGGTTGGCGATGGAGGAGGTGATGGCCAATCCGCTCGGACGCCGGGTCCCGCTAACGAAGGGCATGACGGATCCTCGCTGGCCACAGGCCGATGGTTGGGTCAAGATGCGCCAGAACGTGAACGACATCGAGATCCACTGGGTCGAGCGCCAGACGCCTTCGGGCCCTCAGTTCGATGACTTCAAGTTCAAATGAGTGGTCATGCGCGTACTTTGCACGACAAACTTGGGCTCGAGACTCCCGCCATCATTGTTTCGGCGAGCGAGGCTTCCGGCGGGGTGTATCTTTCAGGAACTCACCGTGGGCGCAACCTACACGGTCTATGGGATCGGGGAATTCGAGGGCTTGCTGTACTACCGGATCGACTCAGGTTCGGGAATGTTCCCAGCGCCCTTGTTCGATGTGATTGATGGTCGAGTGTCCCGGTACTGGTGGTTTTCGACGATCAAGAACGAGTATCCCCAGTCCAAAGACGACTACCCGATCAACGCGGTTTGGGCGTACCGCGACCTCGTGCTTTCCGACGAGTTCGAGACCGCGCTGATCGGTGGCGAGCAGCAAGCCGTCGCGAGGTTCCGTCGTTATTGCGCGGTCCTCGACCGCGAGTTTCCGAACCCGTCCATTAAGGAACGCGCCGAACTCCTCAAGGATCACTGGGTGCAGTGTCCAAGGTGCTCGGATGCTTGGCCAGCGCCGTCCGATTTCGGCATGATCGATTGTCCCAAGTGCGGGCTGCTGTGCCATAATCCGTGCTACGCCGATCCGACCAAGGAGAATCCGTAGATGAGATCGAGCCGGTGGAGTTCGGGTTGGCGCACGGGCGGCCAGTGGTCCGCAGGCGTTGCGTCAGCCGGCTTGCGGCTGGTGCTGTTCGCCGCGCTCGTGTTCTTGATCCCCGGAACGGCAACGGGTGCGATGGCTGTGCCCGTAGCTCGCCATGGGGTGGCGAATCCCGCCGATTTGATCTGCCCCTGCCCGCCCATCAAGCCGGAATCGACCGCGAAGGATCGCAAGTCCGACGTCGTGATCGGCACGTTCAGGACCACTCACGCCGTGGCGATGGACCTCTACGTCGAGGGTCTCGACAAGCCCATCGGCACGACGGCGAGCCACCCGTTCTACTCGGTGGACCGCGGTGGCTGGACGGCGGCGGGCGAGCTCAAGCCGGGCGAGACGCTGCGAACCCAGAGCGGCACGACCAAGGTCGTCCGCTCGATGACCAAGCCGGGGACGCAGGCGGTCTACAACCTCGAAGTCCACCGCAGCCACACGTACTTCGTGCCGGACGCGAAGCGGCTGGTGCATAACAGCTGCCCTGCCATATCTCCAAAGATCCGCAATTAAATGCCGAGACGTGGGTGGACAGACGCGCAGATCAATGAAGCAATGGCGGGCGGGTCAATGTTTTCGGCGATCAACAAGGCAACGGGGAATCCTGCGACGAGATACGTCCATCAACAGACGGGGCGGTCCGTCGTGGTTGATAACGTCACGAACGACGTCATTCACGTGGGCGGAGATGGTTTTCACTACGGCCCCGGCTCGGGCGACCTCCCATGACACCGCCACCCGACAAGGGGCCATCTGTCGAGGTCTACGTCCGCCTTCTTGACGAAGGCGTGGATGTCTACCGACCGAT
>JBQTIJ010000344.1:0-6402 GCA_052388255.1 Phycisphaerales bacterium | reverse complement strand
GGACGTCAAGGAGGCCCGCCGCGGCTTCGGTGCGGCCATAGTCGATGGCGATTGAGCCGGGCGCGAGGGCAAGGTTGTCGTCGGGGGTGCCGGGGATGTAGTCGGCACCGTCGGCATCGGCGAACTGGATGTCAGACTCGATGACATCGACAAAGGTGTTGGCGTGGCCAGCACCTGGCGTTCCACCGACCTGGAGGATGGAGCGGTTGACGAGCCAGAAGTACCCGGTGACAGGGGTGATGGGGCCGTCCGGGGCGGTGTTGGCGGCGAAGATGCAGTTGGTGAATGGGCCGAGATCGTTGCCGGTGAGGACGCCTCCCGAGCCCCCGGCGGAGTTGGCGTAGAAGGTGCAGTTGGTGTAGTGGGGTCGAGCGTTCAACTGCGCCGAGGTGACACCGGCATAATCGCCGGCGGTGTTGTGGGCGAACTCGCAGTTCTTGAACTCGGCGGCGGCGGTGGTAATGCCCGTTCCGGCGCGACGGATTTCGACCGCTCCGCTGCTGCGGTCGGCACGGTTTCGCAGAAAGCGGCAGCGTTCAAAGACGCTGCCCTGCGCACCAAAGATGGCGCCGCCGGCGAACGAGGAATTGAACTGGAAGGTACAGTCGGTGAAGTCCCAGAAGGAGAGTTGAGGAAGGCCGGCGTAGGGGCCGAGATCGTCTTCGCTGTAGTCGTTTGCGAAGACGCCGCCTCCGTTGAAGTTGTTGTTTGCCCGCTCAAAGGTGATCGAGTGGAAGGAAACACGCGGGTCGTTGTCGAGCACCAACTTCAGAATGTTGATTGCGTTTTCTTCGTTGTTCTGGAAAGGATTCGCGCCGGAAGCGTCGTTGCCCGCGAGGTCACCTGAGAAGACGGTGGCGGCCCGCGGGAAAGGACGATCGACGCGGCGCGCTTCGCCGCCGACAAAGCCGCCCACGAGGCGCGTGCGCGACGGAATAACAAAGGACGCGGTGCGCGGGTCGTTGATGTTGGACCGGGTGACGGGCTTGTAGACGCCGCCGGTGATCCAGATTTCGACGTCGCGGGTCTCGAGGGGGAGCGCCGCGGCGTAGTCAAGCGCGGCGGAGAGCCCGTTGCCGCCGCCGCCATAGGCGGTGGACCAGGATTGGCCATCACCGCCCGGCGGGGCGGAGCCGTTGACGCGGATGATGATCTGGCCGACGGCTCCCCACGGCAGAGCAAGCCCGAGCAGGGTGACAAGCGCGAACCGAACGGCACAGGACTTCAACGTGTGGTGGATCATGGGAGCCCAGAATGCGGGAAAGGAACTCGGCGTGGCGGGTGTCACTTCCATGCACTGCCGGAGTGGGCGCGGTGCATGGCCCTTGATGGTCAGGGCTTTCAGATGGTCAGTCAGAATACCACAGACGCTCGATTGAAACATGCAAACGGGAAGAAACCCCATCACGGAGGCGGCCGAAGGACGAGATTTGTAAGTAATGTGTAAGGATGCTGTGTGGTGAAGGCGGGCGGGGATCTGTGTGGGCTGGTTCAGGGTGTGTTCACGGTGTGTTCAGGTCGTCTTCAACCTTCCGGCCGGCCCGACTCCATCGTTGCCGGAGGGCGGCGCTTGATTGCCCTGTGGCCGCGGCGATCTGGTCAAAGGTGAGGCCGCGGGCGAGCATGCGGGCGATGGACTGGTCGTCATCGGAGAGGAGTTCTCCCGCGCGGCGCAGGGCTTCGTCGCCCACAAGGTTCTCACTTGGCGTGGGGTCAGGGGCGGGTGGGTCAGAGGTGGAGGTGGAGAAGGCGGCGGGTTGGTTGCCCCCGCCGCGCTTGTCGGCGGTGTCGCTGCGCGCGAGCATGGCGAGGCGCGAGCGGACCACGGTGCGGAGGTAGGCACGCAGTTCGGGCTCGCTGGCGAAGCGGACTTTCCCGGCGTCAACATCCTCCACAAGTGAGCGGGCGATCGACTGGCAGACATCCGCCGAATCACGATGGTCGCGCAGGGCTCGGCCCATGGCGGCGCGAACATAGATCAGGAGCAGGTCAAGGATCTCCGCGAACGCGGACTCCCGAGCCGCGGGATCGGCATCGTCGGTGGCCCGGCGGAGCATGGCGGCAAGGTCGGCGGGTTCAGACATAGGCGCCTGAGGGAAGATAGGTGGGTGGTGCGCGGGGCGGTGGCGGGCGAATGGGAGGGGATTTGTACAGAGTCTGTCACAACCGCCGGGCAACGGCACTCTGTAGCCCGGCGGTACCCTGAGTGGACTGGAGGCGGTTCCTATGAGCGGCGGCCGACTGTCAACCAGCGAAGGTGTGGATGTGGGGACGGTCTCGCTCTGGAGCCGGGGCGGCGCGCCGCCGTCGATGGTCGAGATCGTGGCGGTGATCTGCGCCGAGGGGCGCGACGAGGTGGCGAGGCGGACGCTGATCTTCGACGCGGAGCGCCGGGCGGCGGGCGGAGAGACCGCGACACTCGAGGCGTATGGCGCAGTGGACTCGCGCGTACTGGAGCGGCCGGGGCTCTGCCGCGCTCTGCTGATGTGCGAGGCGTCGCGCCGTGTGGGTGCGGGGGAGGAGGCGGAGCATGTTCGGCGCGACCTTGTGGCCCGGCTTCCGACGCGTGGGGGCGAGATCGGCGTGGTGATGGGGCTGGTCGAGATGGCCCGCGAGGAGAGCGCAGAGGGCGCGAGCGCCGGGGGCGCGGACTCCGGACAGGGCGAGCGCGGGCATTCGCCCGGCGAGAAGGTGGGGAAGTACACGCTGCATGAACGGCTGGGGGGCGGCGCGTTTGGCGAGGTGTGGCGCGCGACGGATGGTGAACTCTCGCGCGATGTGGCACTCAAGATCCTGCACGGCGCACCGGGCGGAACCGCGACCGACGCGCTGCTGCGCGAGGCCCGAGCCGCGGCGGCGGTGGTGCATGAGCACGCGGTGACGGTGCATGATGCGGGGGTGATTGACGGGTGGTTGTGCATCGATTCGGCGTTGGTGGCGGAGCGGGGCGGCCGGGGCGAGACGCGGGTGGGGCGGAGTCTGCAGGATGAGGTGGCGGCGGCGGGGCCGATGAGCGGTGCCCGGGCGGCGGCGCTGGTGGAGGGGCTGGCCCGGGCCCTTGCGGCGGCCCATGCCCGGGGCGTGCTGCACCGGGATGTGAAGCCCGGCAATGTGCTGCTGACGCCGAGCGGCCGGGGGTTGATCACGGACTTTGGGCTGGCGGCGATGGTGAGTGGGGGCGGGCCGGAGGGTGGCACCGGTGCGGAGCGGGCGCGTGTGGTGGGGACGCCGGCGTTCATGGCTCCGGAGCAGGCCCGGGGTGAGTCGCCGACCCCGCAGTCGGATGTGTTCGGCCTTGGGGCGACGCTGCGGTTTGCGCTCACGGGGCGGCCGGCGTATGAACCTTCGGGCCGGCACAGCAGCGATGCCCGGCGGGACGTGCTGCTGCAGGCCCGCGAGGGTGTGCCTGTGAAGGGGTGGGAGGTGGGGCGGGGGATTGACCTTGACCTGGTGGCGATTGCCAACCGCGCGACGGCGCGGGAGCCGGGGGAGCGGTACACATCTGCCGACCAGCTTGGGGCGGATCTGCGGGCGTACCTCGCCTCGCGCCCCACAATGGCGCGGCCGCCATCGACACTGCGCGGGCTGCGGATGTGGGTCCGGCGGCATGCGGCCCCGGTGGCGGTGGGCGCGGTGGCGGTGACGGTGATCGTGGCGGGAACCTGGCGTTTTGTGACGGCCGTGACGGACGAACGGGACCGCGCGCGAAAGGCCGAGGTGGCGGCGGTGCAGGCCCTGGCGGAGGCGGCCCGGCAGCGCGATACGGCCCTGATGCTGAACCGCTTTACCGGGGAGATCACCGGGGCCGCGCTGCGGATGAATGAAGACCGCCCGACGACGCTGATCGAAACGCTGGCGCTGGCCGACCGGCGGCTGCAGTATGCGCTGCGGGATCGCCCGCTGCTGGAGGCGGGAGCGCGGCACATGCTTGGTGGCGCGTCGATCGCGGTGCGCGATCCTGTCAAGGCGCGCGAGCACCTTGAGAAGGCGCTCATCATCCGCGAGCGCGACCTTGGCCCTGAAGCGCCCGACACGCTGCGGACGGCGCGGCTGCTGGCGATGGCGAGCGCCAAGGACAAGGCGGAAGAGGCGCGGGCGATGGTGCAACTGCTCCCGCGGCTGGAGACGCACCTTGGGGCGAGCGACACGGATACGTGCGCTGCGCGGATCATCGTGGCGACCTCGCTGCGCGACGCGGGCGACCACGCGGGCGCGGAGCGCGAGTATCGTCTGGCGGAGGCGGGGCTGCGCGAAGGGGGTGCGCTGGGGACGTTCGAGTGGCAGGAGGCGGCGTGGGGGCGGGCCTCGGCGGTGGTCTCGCTGGGGCGCATCGATGAGGGTGTCGAGCTGTACCGGGGCGTGGTGGAGACGGCGGGAGAGGTGCTGGGGAAGAGCGACCTGCGGGCGATGAACACGCGGTACAACTTCGCGCGGATCCTGATCGTGCAGGCGCGGATCGACGACGCGGAGCGGGCCTTGCGGACTTTTCTTGCCGATGCGCTGGCGGCGCTCGGGCCGACCCACGCGGGGACGGTCTTCGCGCACACCGTGCTGGGGGAGTTCCTCGGGACGCATCGGCACGACGCGGCGGGGGCTTTGGAACTGGCGCGGCGGGCGATCCCGGAACAGGTGCGCGACAAGGTGACCCCGAGCTCGCGGTACAGGGTGGAGCTGCTCATGGGGCGGGCGCTTGTGAACCTGGGCGAGCGGGCGGAGGCGACCCGCGTTCTTGAGGGAATCGTGACGGACGGGGCCAAGCGAAAGATGAGTGAGAACGCGAGCGTGAAGGGGGCGATTGACCTGCTGGAGCGTTTGCGGGCCGGAACCGAGGGGAGCGCGGAGTGAACAGTTCGCAGTCTGTTTGATTGCGCGGAATACTTGTCACACACGGGGATGGCCTGCACTCTCTGATATGACGGGCATGCGGCGGATTGTGAACCCACAGCCGCGAAAGCCCGTCAAGGAGCAGTTCCCATGTGTGCGGCTTGGAAGAACGTGAATGTGAAGGCCCGGGGCGTGGTTGCGGCGGCGGCGCTGCTGGCGTCGGCGGCTGGGGCGATGGGGCAGTGCGATGTCTTCCGGACGGGTGTGCCGGACTTTGACCAGCGGCGCGACCCGCTGCCGGGGAACGGCAACACGTACTGCGTGCCCACGTCGGTGCTGAACTGGTTTGCGTTCATCACCAACCACGGCTTCCCGGCGGTGCTGCAGGGTCCGCGCGACTGGCAGTCGCAGGCCCAGGTGGATTTCATCACCCAGCAACTGCTGATCCTCGATGACGCCGCGCTGATGAACACCAACACCATGACGGGCACGACACACAGCGGCGCTCAGCGCGGGGCGCGGATCTGGCTGGACAACTTCGCCCCCGGCAAGTTCATCGTCGAATCGCGTGGAGCGAGCGGTGGCTATGAGCCCTCGCCGCTGGAGGCGTACTTGATGCTGACCAACGGCTCGCTGCCGGCGGTCTGCTTCGGGCGATATGACTTCACGCCCGCGGGGGTGCCGGCGGGCGCGCCCTCGCCGCGGCTGGTGCGCAACGGCGGCCACTGCACGACCCTGACGCGCGTCTATGACGCGTGCACGAGCACGCCCGAGTTCTGGTTCCGCGATCCGGCTGGGTTTGATGGCGACCTCAACACGCAGTCGCAGTTCGTGACGCAGCACAGCGACCTGGCGGAGAATCTCCTGCTCATCGCGAGCACGCCGGAGGCGACACCTGCGGTGCGGCGGAGGTGGTTCAAGACCCCGGCGTCCGAGCCGCGGGAGATCTATGACGGCGTGTTTGTGATCCATCCGATCACGGGCCTGACAACGGGGGCGACTCAAGGGGAGGTCTCCGTGATGGGTTCGTACAACTTTGACACGCTGACGGCCCCCGCGCCGCAGACGTATGCGCTGCCGCCGCGGACGGCCGTGAAGACGATGCTCTTTGACCCGGCGCGGCCTTTTGCCTGGGTGTTTGCGAACACCTCTGGCGGGGATGCGCTCCTGCAGTTTGGGTTGGGCGATGGGTCGGTGCGGTTCATTCGGAACCTGCCCAACACTGGTCCAGCGATCGTGGATCGACGTGGCGAGGTGCATGTTTCGACGACGAACGGGCTCTTCCGGTTGTTCGGCGACGTGGACGGCGGCGTGACGCTGCAGACCATGACGCAGGTGCCGCTGGCCTCGGCGATGGCGCACGACGACGCCACAGGGCGGACGATGATGATCGCGAACGGGCGGCTGGGGACGGTGACTCCCGGGGCCGCGGCGGAGGACCCTTTTGGGTACATGGATGAGGACTTCCCCCCCGGGGTGACGCTGCCGACGTCGCCGTCGATGGCGATCAACCCGGTGGATGGGTCGATCCTGATCGCGGGCGACGACACGGGTCCCGATGGGATCCTGGTGCTCGGG
>JBQTIJ010000343.1:0-3143 GCA_052388255.1 Phycisphaerales bacterium | reverse complement strand
TCGCAGAGGGTGGCGCGGGCGTGCAAACAGTCGAGCACCTGATGTCCGCGCTCGCGGCCTTTGGCATCACCGATGCGCTACTCATGGTTGAAGGGCCGGAGATCCCGATCCTTGATGGGAGCGCGGCCCCCTTTGCCGCGGCTCTGAGCCAGCCGGGGGTCATTCTTGAGGGCGCGGGCGCGGGCGACGGCCCGGGCCCGATCGTGGTGCGCGAGAGGATCGAGGTAACGGAGGGGAACGCGCGGATCGTGGCCGAGCCGTGGCCCACGGGGTTCGTGGCGGTCTTTGAGCTTGATTACGGCCCCGGCGCACCGCTGCCGAAGCAGACGGCAGAGTTCAACGTCCTCCCCGGCGGGGCGAGCGCCGCGGCGTATTGCACCGAGATCGCCCCGGCCCGGACCTTCTGCACGGAACAAGAGGCGATGGCGCTGCGGGCGGCGGGGCTCTTCGGGCATCTGACGGCGGGGGACATTCCGGTCTATGGGGCGGGGGGCATGGTGGAGGGGGCCGCGCGGTTTGTGAACGAGCCAGCCCGCCACAAGGTGCTTGACCTGATCGGCGACCTTGCGCTGGCGGGTCGGCCGATCGTGGGGCGCATCACGGCGACCCGGGCCGGGCACGCCCTGAACCACGCCCTGGCGCGCGCCCTGCTGGCGCACGCGCCACTACCCTGAGCCATGGCGAAGACGCGACCCGTGGTGGTGACCGGCGCGGCCGGGTTCATTGGCTCGCACGTGTGCGAACGGCTGCTCTCGCGCGGGATCTCCGTTGTCGGCATCGATAACTTTGACCCCTACTACCGCACCGACCTCAAGCGCGCCAATGTCGCCTCGATCGAAAAGGCCGCGCGCGAGAGGGGCGCTGGTGGGCCCTCGGGATCAGGACCGGCGGGCTTCACGTTGGAGGAGATGGACATCTGCGATGCCCCCGCCGTGCGGGCCCTCTTTGAGCGCGAGCGGCCGATGGGCGTCGTTCACCTTGCGGCCAAGGCGGGCGTCCGCCCCAGTATCGCCGACCCCGTTGGCTACATGCACGCCAACGTGACGGGCACGCAAGCGGTGCTGAGCGCGGCGACCGCGGCGGGGTGCGAGCGCGCGGTGCTGGCCTCGTCGAGCAGTGTCTATGGGAATCTCGCCACCGTCCCCTTCGCAGAGACGGCCGACGTGAGCGCCCCGATCAGCCCCTATGCCGCGAGCAAGCGGGCCTGCGAACTGCTGGCCCACAGCCACCATCACCTTACCGGTCTGCCGACGGCGCTGCTGCGGTTCTTCACGGTCTTTGGCCCGCGTCAGCGCCCGGACCTCGCCATCGGGCTCTTCCTTGGCAAGGTCAGCCGGGGCGAGACGATCCCCGTCTTTGGCGACGGCCGCAGCAGCCGCGACTACACGTATGTGGACGACATCGTGAGTGGCGTGGTGAACGCGCTCGATCGGGTGGATGCCTTCGGGTACCGCATCTGGAACCTTGGCGGCAACCACCCGGTGACGCTGACAGAGATGGTGGCGTCGATCGGGCGGACGGTTGGGCGCGAGCCGCGGATCGAGCGGCGCCCGATGCAGCAGGGAGACGTGGAGCGGACCTTCGCCGACCTTTCGCGGAGCGGGTCAGAGATCGGGTATGCGCCCCAGACGACGTTTGAAGAAGGGCTGCGGCGGCAGTGGGCGTCGATGCAATCGCAGGGGTGACCGTGGGCTGGCGTTCAGCGTCGCTCGCGCGTGTAGAGCGCACGGAACGCGGAGGTCTCCTTGCCGTCCTTGCCCGGGGCGAAGAGCTCGAACGAAAACTCGTCGTCGCTCAACCGTCGGATCACCTGCCGGACCCGAACGAGCTTGCCCTGGGCGGGGTCGAAGAGGTCGCCCGCAGAGGTGATGGTGCGCGATCCCGCGTCGTACTCACCTTCGGTGGTGAGTGTGCCGGTCGAGAGGGAATCGATGGAGACGGTGGTGTACTTCTTCTTGGCGCGGTCGTAGCCCCAGTAACTCACGCCCGTGATGGGGTAGTCGCCAGCGAAGCCGGTGAAGTCAAGGCGCAGGAAACGGTCGCCGTAGATCATGCTGTTGACACTGGTGGCAAGACTCTCGCCACTGAAACTTGAGCGGACCTGGCCTCGGAATGTACCGGCAAAGGCGCGGAGGAGGTCGTGCTCGGCCCCGGGTGCGGAGAGTTTGAGTTGCTGGTCGAGGGCCGGGGGTGTGCCCCTCGCCGGCGCGGCGGCGTCGCCGGGCTTCTTGAGAGCATCCTGAATGGCCCGCTTGCTCTCTTCGATCTGCTTGCGTGCGTCGTCGATGGGGCGGCGCAGGTCGGGTGCTTCGTTGGCGGGCGCAGTGGGCTCGGTTGGTGCGGGGGCAGGGGGCTGTGTGGTTGGAGGTTGCTGGAGAAGGGAAGGTCGGACTGCCCATGCACTGGCGAGACCGGCGACAGTGGCAACCATGAGCGCGGCGACGGGAATGAGGTGGGGCGAGCGCATGAGCGACCTCCGGGAATGTGCGGCCTGTGATGCGCCGAAGGCCAAAGGGCCGCGGCTCAGTTGCCCTTCTGGGCGGCCTCGGCCATGAGTTCCGCCGGGGGCGTGGGGTTGTGGATCACCACCGGGCGACCGCAGTCTGGGCAGGGCGTGGGGCCCTTCTGGTTGATGTACTCATTGAGGAGGACGAAGGTGGGACGGAGGGTCGCCTTGCGGTCCTTGGTCCAGAAGCAGCGTTCAGCGGGGACGAGCGTCGCCTTGCCGGTCTTGGGGTTGAGCCACGGGGCCTTGGTGTTGTCTTCGATGGAGAAGGCGAGGAAGACCTCGCGCGTTTCGGTGTCGATGAGGTCGCGGGTTCTCGTCTCTTTAGCGATGCTCGGCGGGCCGCCGAAGATCTGGTACGCGAGAAGGACCGCGGCAACAAGGAGAGCAACGACGCTGCCGCCGATCTTCAGGAGGTTAATGCGCCCCTGCTTGTCGGAGCGAGCATCGCCAATGCGTGCTGCGCCGTCCTTGAGTTTTTCGACAGCGTCTTCGAGCAGGCCGGGAAGGGGCATGGAGCGGGTCCGATCCGATCAGCGGCTGGGCCAAGGGCCCGGTCCGGCGGGTGCGCGGGTGTCGAGAGACGCGGGACAGGTCGCGCCATCGAGCAGAGAGAGCGTACGCCCGTCGCAGAGCG
>JBQTIJ010000342.1:0-7575 GCA_052388255.1 Phycisphaerales bacterium | reverse complement strand
CACTCGTGAATCACCAGCCACACAAAGAGCGAACCCACCTCGCCCACCAGCGACGCCAACACCCCCCAACACCCTGCGACCTCAACCCGGTAGGTCGCCACCAGCCACCCCACGACCCAGCGCAGCCACGTCAGCGAAGCAACCACCACGTCAAGGGCCGGGGCACGGCAGAGCAGCCGCGCGATCGCACGCCCCGGTGGGCCGAACTTGCCGACCAGATGGAGCGTGAACACCAGCGCAAGCAGCCCGAGAAACGTGTAGAGCGCGATCGAGCCGACGCTCAGGAGAGTTTGCATGGCGCAAGCGTACCACAAGGTCTCAATGGGCGTTTTTCTGCGCCGCCGCCCAGCGTGCGCGGCACTGATTCGCCCCGATAACCCCCTCCGCGCATCCTCGATGGGGGCTTCACCCTGCAAGGCGTTTCCCGCATGCCGATCAACTGGTGGCTCACTGAATGTCCCCTCGAAGAACCCATCCCGTCCTCACGCCCACGCTCCGCGCCCGCGGGTTCTCGCTGGTGGAACTGGTGATGGTCGTCATCACCATCGGCATCGTCGCCGCGATCGCCGTCCCCCGGTTCAGCCGGGCCGCGCTTGATGCTCGCGACGCCGCCTTCATCCGCACCGCCGTCACGCTTCAGAACGCCATCGACCTCTACAACGCCGAGCACGCCGACCGGTCGCCAGCCATCAACGCCGCGGGGGCGGTTGATCCCGTCGGCTTGAACCTCACGCGCCGATTGACCCAGACCACCGACGATGACGGCGGACTCGGCGGTATCTGGGGACCATACCTTCGTGACTGGCCCGTCAATCCCGTCAACAACCGCCGAACCGTTCGCATCGACGGCGCACCAGCAGGCGCGAACTCCCACGGCTGGCGCTTCAACACCGCCAAGGGCACCATCGAATCCGACCACCTGACCTCGATCGAGATCCGCATCCCCGCTGGCGCTCTGCGGCTGCGGGCTGGCGATGTCCTACGGGATCTTGAAGAAATCGACTGATCCGCCGACCGACCGTTGGTGCAGACGCCTCGTCGGCTAACGTTCACCGATGGCCCTTCCCACCTCCAGCCCTGCCCGCCGATCCCTCGTTGCCCTTGTCGCTGGGCTCTCCGCCCTGCTCAGCACCCTCGTCGCCTGCGACGCACCCACGCGCACCGTCCCCGACAGCCCTATCGCCTACGCCCACATCGCCGGGGACTTTCTGACCGAACTCCGCGGCGAATGCGAGCCGTTGGCGACAGAGATCGCAGCCGTCCTCCGCCGCCTTGACGTGGGCGAGGTCCGCGCACGGTCTGACCGGGACCGCGGCACGGTCACCGGTCGCCTGAAGAACGGCGAGCGTGTTTCGGTCCGTCTGCGGGCATTGCGCGCTGGGATAGTGCAGGCGGCCATTCGCTGGGGCACTTTCGGAGACGAGACCAAGAGCGAGCGCCTGGCCCGCGAGGTCAGCATCCCTTCCGTGCCCAGCACGTCATCGGCCCCGTCTGATCCACCGGCACCCGCCGCACCCGCCCGTTGAGCCAACGGCTTTCAGGCACGGACGCCGCCGTGCCGATCACCAGTCACGCTTCGGGATGCCCATCCCGCGCCGGTCTGGGCTCTCCGGGCGCTTGGGACGGACATACGGCTTCGTCGCCACCTCTTCAAGCAGGTGAGCGATGGCCGCGTCAAGCTGGGGGTCGCCACCCTCCTGCATCTTCGCCGGATCGTCGATGACCACGACATCCGGATCGACGCCGTGCCCTTCAACACCCCAGGTGCCGTCGGTCTCGTAGAAGGCGAACGAGGGCGAAGTAATGCTGCCGCCGTCGATCATCCGCGGGTAACCCGAGATTCCGACCAGCCCACCCCAGGTCCGCGTGCCAAAGACCTTGCCGATCTTGTGGTGCTTGAAGAGCCAGGGGAACATGTCGCCACCGGAGCCCGCCAGCCCGTTCACCAGCATCGCTTTGGGCCCGTTGTGGGCCCGCCGTGGCTCAGTCCAGTCCTGGCCGTGGCGGCGAGCCCAGTAGTTCGTCACCGGACGGTCGAGGAGCTCGATGAACCGGTTGGGGATCTGCCCGCCGCCGTTCCAGCGTTCGTCGATCAGGAGCGCCGGCCGCGCGAACTGACCATAGAACTGCCGGTAGAGGTCGTTCTGCCCTGGAACACCCGTGTTCTGAACGTAGATGTACCCGATCTTGCCTCCCGACTTGGCGTCCACATACTGACGCTTCGCCTCGATGTACGCCCGGTAGCGCACATCGGTCTCGCTCCCGATCGGCTTGACCAGCACCTCGCGCTCCGTCCCATCAAGGACCGGATTGCTGCTGATCGTGATCGACGTCACCCGCTCCGCCAGCCCGATCAGCGCGGCATAGGGATCTTTGCTCGTATCAACGGGCACACCGTTCACGGCCAGCAGGTACTCACCCGCCTTGACGCTGAGCCCCGGCTGCTGCAAGGGCGAGCGTACATCCGCGTCCCACGCCCCTCCAGTGATGATCTGGCGAATGCGATACGCCGGCGCGGCACCGGAACGGTCAAGCTCAAAGTCACACCCAAGCAGGCCAACGCCCGTCGCGGGCGCGTCTTCAACATCGCCCGTCCCCTGCAGGTAAGCGTGCCCGATGTTGAGCTCGCTGATCATCTCAGAGATGATCCAGTTGACATCTTCGCGTGTGCTGGCGTCGTCGATCATCCTCGCGTAATGCTCACGCACCGCAGACCAATCCACGCCGTGCATCGTCGGCTCATAGAAATAGTCCCGCATGATGCGCCATGCATCGACAAAGACCTGCCGCCACTCCGTCCGCGGATCGACCATCAGGCGCATGCCCCCTGTCGGCACGGCCTGACTCTTCCCGCCCGCAGAGGCATCGACGATCGAGAGCGACGCACCGCGCCCTACGAGAAGCTTCTTCCCGTCGGCGCTCATCTCAAAGCCGCCGCCCGCCGCCACACTCTTCTCAGACTTCTCATCCGCCTTGTAGTCATAGATGCGGATGCCCGACTCGCCACCGGCCCGTGAGGATCGTCGCGCGAAGATGAGCTTCTCGCCGTCCGCCACCGCCAGGTCACCAAAACCGCCCGGCGTAATCGGCAACTGAATCGCACGCGCCTCGAACCCCTCGATGTCGATCTTGAGTTCCTTGGTCTTCTCGCTCTTGCCCCCCTTGGCCGCGGGCTTATCGCCGCCCTGGCCGGAGGCCTCCTTGTCGTCGTTCTCCGCCGGAGCCGTGCGATTGGCCGACCAGTTTCCTGACTGTTCGCCGAGCGACCACGTCCCGCTCGCCTGCCCGTCCTTGACCGAGCCCTTGAGCGTGACACTGCCGCGCCCCACGGACACCGTCACGTTCAGTTCCCCGCTCGCCTTGTCGTACGTGCCCGTAAGCGGGCCGCTTCCCATCAGCGACGAGATCTTCCCACTCACTGAACCATCCGCACTGACCCGGAGCGTCATCGCGATCGGAAGCCCGTTGGCCGGGAACCCTTCGACGTTCCCTTCCACCTTGCCGTTGTACGTCCCCGATACCCCATCGTCCGCGGCTTTGGCCGTCTCGGGTTTCTTCTCTTTGCCGTCGGCGGGGTCCTTGTCGTCGCCCTTCTTGTCATCCGCCTTCTTCTCGTCGGTCTTCTTCTCGTCACCCTTGTCCTTGCTGGCCGGCTCGTCCTTCTTGAGTTTCTCTTCGTCGCTGGTCGCCAGCCAGGGGCTTTTAACATCGTTCCGCAGCGGGACCATCAACAGCACCTGCGAATCGCGGTACGCGAAGGTGCCGTCGATATCCGAGTACTCCGGGTTGTTGATCGCCCGCGTGGAGGAGATGAACATCCAGTCACCCTTGCGGTCAAACGTGCAGCCGTCGGCCGAGAACATGGGGCTCGTCAGCGCCGTGCGTTCTCCGCTCCGCACGTCCACCAGCATCACCACCCCGTTGTTCGTGGCGTCGTCCGCCCGCGAATACGCGAGGTAGTTGCTGTCGTGCGACCAGCTCGGGCTCAGCGGCTCGCTCCAGCCGTCCTGATCAATCTGCTTCGTCTCGCCGGTCTCGAGCGTGGTGAGCATCAGCCGGCCCGCCTCATCCGTGAATGTCAGCCGCTTGCTGTCAGGAGACCAACGAATCCCAAAGCGGAAGCCCGCCCCAAGGTTCGTCAGCTTCCGCGGCAGAGTGGCAGCACGGGCGTCGCCCGCCGCACTCGTCTCCTTCCTTTCGTCCTTCTTGTCGTCGGCCTTGGTGTCGTCGGCCTTCGCCTCCTCCGGGCGGGCGTCGCTCGCCCGCACAAACAGCTCGTTCTCCCCCGACTCGTCGCTGAAATAGGCGATCCACTTTCCATCGGGCGACCACGCGGGGGCCCGCTCGGCGACTCCATCCGTCCGCGTCAGGTTCCGGACCACACCCTCCTTCGCTGGTGCAGACCAGAGCTCGCCGCGGGCTTCGAGCGCCACGCGCTTGGCCGAGGGTGAGATCGCGGCCCGTTCGATGTTGCGGGCCGCGTCAACCGCCCGCGGCTTCAGCTTGGGACGATCGCCGGGGATCGTGACCTTGACCTCCCGCGCAGCCCCGCTGCTCAGGTCGAGCAGCATCAGCCGTGAACCAAGCTGGAAGACGATCTCCCCCTTGCCGCCGGTGCCTGGCCCGATCGAGGGCCAGCGCACATCGTCCTCCTTGAACGACGTCACGGCCCGAGAGGTTCCCGTCTTGACATCAAAGGCGTGGATGTTCAACCGATGCTCAGGGCCCGAGTCGCAGAGGTAGTACACCGTCGAACCATCGCCACCCGGAACCCACATCGGCAGCGTGTCCGTCCCTTCCCAGTCGGTGATCTTGCGGCTCGATTTGTCCTTGAGGTTGAAGAGCCAGATGTCCGTGGCCATGCCGCCGCGGTATCGCTTCCAGGTCCGGGTGTCGGTCGAGTGCGGCGTATACGCGAGCCACTGCCCGTCGGGCGAGACCGAGCCGAACCCCGCATAGGGCAGCGGCAAGGGCTCGAACATCCCTCCCGTGGCGGGAACGGTGTAGAGCTTGCTCTGGCGCGAAAGCCCGCTGAGCCCGTTTGAGAGATACATGAGCGATGCACCATCAGGCGACCAATCGCAGAGGATCTCACCCGAGGGATGGTGCGTCACGCGCGACGGGATGCCTCCGGCCACTGGGATGGTGTAGAGGTCTGTGTTCCCCTCGTAGTTGCCGACGAACGCAATCCGCGACCCGTCCGGGCTGAAGCGCGGGAAGGCCTCCGCCCCCGGCGGCGCGGCCACCGGCTGCGCCGTCCCCCCATCGCGCCCGACCGTCCAGATGTTGTTGGCGTAGACGAAACAGATCCGGTCGGCACTCACATCCGGAAACCGGAGCATCCCCGCGCTCGGGACCACCTGAGCCGGAAGCGCCGAGCCCACGCAGAGCACAAGGGAGAGCGCAGCAACAACGTTGGTCGACGAACGGTCAATCACGGGTGGTCCTTTGGCTGGCCGGGTGGAGCAGTCTCTGACGCGGTCTCCGGCACCTTCGGCCGGAGAGGGGTGGAGTTTACCCATTCGCCGCTCTGCCGGGATCGGTCGACCCCCGGCCCCTCCCCCGGAGCGACGACCGAAGCCCCTGCCAATCCGGCAGGCCAGACCTCCGCAAGCGACCGCTCCCGCGCTGGCTCCAGACCCAAGCAGTGCGAAAAGCCGTCCCGGACCGCCCAGAAGGCCGAGCATGGACAACCCGAGGGGGCAGAGACGGGCGGGCGGGCTGGCACCCGCGTTGCATCCGCACCACCTGAGAGCCCGGCGCGATCATCGCCGAGCCCACGCCGGATGCCCTCCGGCGTTCGCACCCTCGCTTGTCCATCCCCCCTCCGACCGGAGCTCCCATGGCCGCCAAAGAACTCGTTTTCGACGTCGAAGCCCGTTCCGCCCTGTTCGCTGGTGTGGAGAAGCTCGCCCGGGCCGTCAAGAGCACCCTTGGCCCCCGCGGCCGCAATGCCGTGCTGGACAAGTCCTGGGGCGGCCCCACCGTCACCAAGGACGGCGTGAGCGTGGCCGAGGAGATCGAACTCTCCTGCAAGGTTGAGAACATGGGCGCCCAGCTCGTGAAGCAGGCCGCCAGCAAGACCTCCGACGACGCGGGCGACGGCACCACCACCGCCACCGTCCTCGCCGAGGCGCTCTTCCGCGAGGGTCTCAAGCACATCGCTGCCGGGGTCGATGCCAACGCCCTCGTCCGTGGGATGAAGAAGGCCGTCGAGGCCGCGGCCGCTCATATCAAGAGCATCAGCACGCCTGTGAGCGGCAAGAGCGACATCAAGAATGTCGCCAGCATCTCCGCCAACAACGACATCGAGATCGGCGATATCATGGCCGATGCCTTCGAGAAGGTCGGCAAAGACGGCGTCATCACCGTCGAAGAGGGCAAGAGCCAGGACACCGAGGTGACGGTGGTCGAGGGGATGCAGTTTGACCGCGGCTTCCTCTCCCCCAACTTCGCGACCAATGTCGACAAGATGGTCTGCGCTTTCGACAAGTGCCTTGTGCTCATCCATGAGGACAAGATCGAGAGCGTGCAGAAACTCGTTCCCCTGCTCGAGAAGGTGATGCAGGCCAAGAAGCCCCTGCTCATCATCGCCGAGGATGTGTCCGGCGAAGCCCTTTCGACCCTTGTCATCAACAAACTCCGCGGAACGTTGCAGGTGTGCGCCGTCAAGGCCCCCGGCTACGGCGACCGCCGCAAGGCCATGCTCGAGGACCTCGCCGTCCTCACGGGCGCGGATCCGATCATGAAGGACCTCGCGATCGAGCTCGACAAGGTCGAACTCAAGCAGCTCGGTATGGCCAAGAAGGTCGAGATCGATGCCGACTTCACCACCATCATCGAGGGTGCAGGCGGGACCAAGGACATCCAGGGCCGCATCGAGCAGATCCGGCGCGAGACCGAGACCACGACCAGCGACTACGACCGCGAGAAACTCCAGGAACGCCTCGCCAAGCTCTCGGGCGGCGTTGCGCAGATCAAGGTCGGTGCCGCGAGCGAAGCCGAACTGAAGGAAAAGAAGGCCCGCGTGGAGGACGCGCTGCACGCGACCCGCGCGGCCGTTGCCGAGGGGGTCGTCGCCGGCGGTGGAACGAGCTTCGTTCGCGCCCGGGCCGCCATCGAGAAACTCCCCGAGTGGAAGGCCGTCTACGCCAAGAACACCGAAATCACCGCCGACGACATCGGGCAGGCCCGCTACGACGTGGCCGCCGGGATGGATGTGGTCTTCAAGGCCCTCGCTGTTCCCATGCAGACCATCGCTGAGAACGCCGGCGAGAAGGGGACGGTCATCGTCTCCAAGGTGCTCGAAGGGGGCACCGGCAAGTCCGGCGCGTCCTTCGGCTTCAACGCCCTCACCGGCGAGTTCGGTGATCTTCTCAAGCAGGGCGTCCTCACGCCCGCGAAGGTCGATCGTTCCGCACTCATCAACGCTTCCAGTGTCGCCACCATCCTCCTCACCAGCGATTGCGTGATCACCGAGGCCCCCAAGGCCGACGATGATCACGGCCACGATCACGACCATGGTCATGGTGGCGGCGGCGGCATGGGGGGTATGGGTGGCATGGGCGGAATGGG
>JBQTIJ010000341.1:0-7145 GCA_052388255.1 Phycisphaerales bacterium | reverse complement strand
GATTGAACCATCGAGGCCGCAGTTGGAAGCGATCTGCTTGATGGGGTAGATGACCGCACGGTGGACGATGTCCATGCCGACGCGCTCGTCGCCCTTGGCGCTCTTCTTGAGCTTCTCGATCACCTTGCGGGCCTTGAGCACGGCCACACCGCCACCGGGGAGGATGCCCTCTTCCACCGCCGCACGGCAGGCGTGCAGGGCGTCCTCAACGCGTGCCTTCTTCTCCTTCATCTCGACCTCGGTCGCGGCCCCAACGTTGATCTGGGCAACGCCGCCGGCGAGCTTGGCAAGGCGCTCCTCGAGCTTCTCGCGGTCGTAGTCGCTCGTGGTCACTTCGATCTGGTGGCGGATCTGCTCGATGCGGCCCTTGATCTCGGCGGGCTTGCCTGCACCCTCGACGATCGTGCAGTTGTCCTTGTCCACGGTGACCTTCGCGGCCCGGCCGAGGTCGCTGATCTCGAGCTTCTCGATATCGATGCCGAGCTCTTCCATGATGGCCTTGCCGCCGGTAAGGGTGGCGATGTCACCAAGCATCTCCTTGCGGCGGTCGCCGAAGCCGGGGGCCTTGACGGCGCAGATCTTGAGGATGCCGCGGAGCTTGTTCACCACGAGCGTCGCGAGGGCCTCGCCCTCTACGTCTTCGGCGATGATGAGCAGTGATGCGCCGGCCTCGGCGATTTTGCCGAGGATGGCGAGCATGTCCTTGGCGTTGCCGATCTTCTTCTCGAAGATCAGGATGTACGGCTTGTCGAGCACGCACTCCATGGTGGCGGGGTTGGTCGCAAAGTGCGGCGAGAGGAAGCCCTTGTCAAACTGCATGCCTTCGAGGAGTTCGACCTCGGTGGTGAGGGACTTGCCCTCTTCGACGGTGATGACACCGTCCTTGCCCACTTTGTCCATCGCCTGCGCGATGATCTTGCCGATCTCCTCATCCTGGTTGGCGGAGCAGGTGCCGACCTGGGCGATCTCCTTGCTGTCCTTGACCGGGCGGGAGAGTTTCTTCAGGTCGTCCACCATGGCGGCGACGGCCATGTCGATGCCGCGCTTGATCTCGTTGGGGTTCGCGCCGGCGGAGATGTTCTTGAGACCCTCGGTAAAGATGGCCTCGGCGTAGATCGTCGCGGTGGTGGTGCCGTCGCCGGCGTCCTTGCTGGTCTTGCTGGCGACCTCTTTGACCAACTGAGCGCCCATGTTCTCAAGGGCGTCGGCCATCTCGATCTCCTTGGCCACCGTGACACCGTCCTTGGTCACGGTCGGGGCGCCGAAGGACTTCTGCAGCACGACCACGCGGCCGGAGGGGCCGAGCGTGACCTTCACGGCCTTGGCGAGTTTCTTCACGCCGGCCAGGATCTTCTCGCGAGCGTCGGTATCAAAGGCAATCTGCTTCGCAGCCATGGGATGTGTCCTCTTTGTTCGTTTTCGTTGTGGATGAATGAAACGGGCTGTTCAATCACGTCGAGGCCGACGACCGGCCACCTGGCCGAACGTCCGTACCCCTTGCTTCTCTTCCTTCACCCGCGCGTGCGGGCGTGGATCAGTCGTCGATGATCGCGAGAACCTCGTCCTCGCTCATCACCAGCACTTCCTTGCCATCGATCTTGATCTCTGTCCCCGCGTAGGAAGAGAAGAGCACCTTGTCGCCCTTCTTGACCGTCAGAGGGACGAGTTCGCCCGTCTCGGTATTCAACGAGCCGGTGCCGACGGCCTCCACCACGCCGATCTTGGGGGTCTCCTTGGCCTTCTCAGGAAGGAAGATGCCCGCGGCGGTGCGGTCCTTTGCTTCCTGGCGGCGGACCAGGATCTTGTCGTGCAGGGGGCGGAACGCGTTGTTCGTGCTCTTGGCCATGGTCGTCGTCTCCGGTCGCGGTCTTGGGTACTCGTGCTGGTCAGCAGCATGCCGCCGGTGCGCCGGCGGTCGATTCGGTCAACAGAAACTCGTCGAGGGCCCCGCGGGCCATCGGTTGTCGTAGAACTTGCTCACCACCCGACGCATCACATCGAGCATGACCTCGATCTCCGCCGCGGAACGATCCACGACAGCAAAGGCACCACACTTGAGGGCGGCGTTCATGCAGCGAGCGCCGTCGCGGTGGGTTCGCGGGTTCTGCACCACCACCGTGGGCGGCGGGCTTGAGAGTCTGGCGAGGAGTTCGAGGATCCGGGTCCCACCCTCTTCGGCAGCAGGATCGGGCACGAGCGCCGTCGCCGATGCGCCAAGCACCCCGGCGGGCCGGTCGTCGAGCGGGATTCCAAGATCTACCACGGCGATGTGGATCGAGGTCGAACGGATCACCCGCTCCGCCTCCCGCGCGCTGGTGGCTCGAACGGACTGGATACCCATCGGGTCAAGCAAACGGGGGAGCCGGTCGGCCCAGGAATCCGTCCTCCATGAGGAACAGGAAAGCAGGAGGTTCAGGCGGTTTCCGGGCGCCGACGGGGCATTCTGCCCGCCTTCGTCGTCGGTGTTGGGGAAACCAGGTTGGGCGCAGACTCGGATCACGTCTACCCAACAACGGCAATGCCCGTGCCGATTGCCGCGGTGTGGTTGCCGAGGGTGGCAAAGCCCGAACCCGCTGCAAACCGCGCCATGCGGGTCCAGAGGGCTTCGCCCACTGTTGGAGAGGGAGGCACTGAGCGGCAAAGTACCGATAGGGTGCCAACTTGGCAGGGCTAGCAGGGTGGCGATGGTCCGCACACAGCCACGAACCCCGGGATGTGACACCCGGGGTTCTTGGATTTAGTTCAGATCAGGAGCGAAGGGTCAATCAACCCCAACCGCCACGACCGCCGCGACCACCACCGCCGCAGCCACCGCCACCGCCGCCGCCGCGGAAGCCACCACCGCCGCCGCCGCCACCACCGAAGCCACCGCTACGGGGCTCCTTGGGACGGGCTTCGTTGACGGAGAGGTTGCGGCCGCCGAAGGGCTGACCGTTGAGGGCGTTGATGGCGTTCTGGGCCTCGGTGCTCTCAGCCATCTCAACGAAGCCGAAGCCGCGGGGGCGGCCGGTTTCGCGATCCATGACGACCGAGGCGGAGGTCACGTTGCCGTGCTGGGCGAAGAGGTCGCGGAGCTGTGCGTCGTCGGTGCTGAACGGAAGGTTGCCAACATAAAGCTTCATCAGAAAGATCCTGCCCGAGGCGAAAGACATGAGGCCGTTGCAAGAGACTCGGGCGAGAATCGAGCGTCGGTCAGAAGCCAGGGAAGCGCGGAACACTCCGAACGCAGCCCCGAGATCAGGACATATGTTAGGCCCCACCGGACCTCCGGGACACTTCTGGAGCCAACATCGAAAGGTTTTTGTTTGGAATCACTTGCGGCCCATGATCTCATCCGCGAGTGCTCCTGCGCCGTACACAACGCGGAGACCTTCGATCAGGATCCGTGAATCCACGGCCACAGCGCGGTTGACTCGTTCGTCGTAGGCGTATGCCCCGGGCAGCGATTGGATGTTGCCGTCAAAGATGAGCCCGATGAGTTCGCCCTTGGTGTTCACCACCGGACTCCCGGAGTTTCCCCCGATGATGTCGCAGGCACAGACGAAGTTGAAAGGGGTCGAGGGGTTCAGCCGGTCGCGTGCTTCCACCCAGCGTTTGGGGAGGATGAACTCCTTGTCGCCGGGCCGCTCGGCTGCCTTGGCGAAAAGGCCACGCACGTCGGTGAAGGGGCCGATCTTCTCACCCTCCGCCTCATAGCCCATCACCGGCCCGAAGCTCATCCGCAGGGTGCCTGTCGCGTCCGGATAGACCCGGTCGCCATCGATCGCGAACCTCGCGGCGGCGATCTGGGCATAAGAGGCCCGTTCGACACTCTCGACCTCATCCTCAAACCGTTTGCGCAGAGTGCGGTACTCGGGGGCGATGGTCAGGGCGAGCCGAACAAGGGGGTCCGTTGAGGCCTTGAACGCGGGGACACCCCCATCGACAAGCTGGGTGCGAGCGGCGTGGTCGAGAAGGGTGGTCCCCGCGATCGCCTGCTCCGCCCGGGCCTGCGGGCTTTTGCCATCCAGCGCGGCGACCACGAGCGGATCACCGGCACCGAAGGCCTCGGCGAACTCAGAGAGCACGCTGGCAAGCTTGGCGGTTTCAAAGGCGGCCGATCGGGGCGCTGGGGAAAGGAGTCCAAGGCGGGTTGTCGGCAGCTCTGAATCCGCGAACTCCCTCAACCGCTCGCTGGAGGGTTTGGCCAGATCCTCGGTCATGAGCGCGAGCGAGACGGCGGTGCCGGCGATGCTCGGCCGGAGCGCGCGGGTCACCGTGAAGTGGCGCTTGTGCCAAGGGCGGTACGCTGCGTAGGCCTTGGCGACCTTCTCCCAGGCCTCGCCCGCGCGGGCCTTGAGTGCAGGGTTGTTCTCGACTGCGCCTCTGAGCGCCTGCTCCGTGGCCTCCTTGGCTCCCATGAGTGCCGGGTCATGCAGACCCGCGAGCATACCCGTGCGGGCCTTGCGGGAGTTGGCCAGCCCGAAGAGCTCGTCGCTCGCGACCCGCGCGTTCTCCGCGTTTCGCCCGGCGAAGGCCTCCATCTTTTTCTCCGCCCTCCACAGATGCGCGAGCGTCGCCGGCTGATCAACATCGCGCACGAACCGGAGATGGTCCATCGTCAACGAGCGTTGCGTCCGTCCTGGGTGGCCGAAGACCAGCGCAAGTTCCCCCTCGATGGCGCCTTCGCGGCTCCAGGTCAGATGGTGCTCGGGGCGGTAGGGTTTGCCGTTCTCATACACACGCAAGAACGTGACATCAAAGTCGAACCGCGGGAACTCGAAGTTCGCAACATCGCCGCCATAGAACGCCGCTTGGAGCTCCGGCGAGAAGACCAGCCGCACATCCGTGAAGCGCTTGGTGCGATAGACGTGGTACTGGCCACCCTGATAGAGCACCACGACACGGCATTGCAGGCCGGTGGCCGCGGCTTCTGCCGCCTCGATCGCCGCGATGGCTTGGCGGCGTTTGGCAGCGCCAGCCGCGGACGAGTCCGCCGGGTCGATCCCATGCATGACTTTTGCGGTTACGTCCTCGGTCGAGACCAGCATGGTGACCTCAAGCTCTGGAAGCTTGATCTCCTCGGCGAGCGTCGGCGCATAGAACCCGTCGCGGAGGTAGTTGTTTGTCGCGGTGGAGACCTGCTCGATCGACGTGCTCGCGACGTGGTGGTTGGTCATCACCAGGCCTTGAGGCGAGACGAACGCGCCGGAGGAATCGGGGTCAACGGCGGACATCATCTGGTGCTTCATCCACTCGGGCGAGGGCTCGAAGCCGTACTTCGCCTTCATGGTCGCAAGCGGCGGCTTGCTGACGAGCCACATGCCCTCGTCGGCGTTGACGGGCGACGTTGCGGCGGCACAGATGGCAGCGGCGAGAGCGCACGCTCCGGCGAACCCGGGGGCTTGGTGGTGACGACGCAGGTTCCGGCGGTTACGCAAAGGGGCTTCTCCTCGGGGGATCGACGCAGATCGATGAGGATAGCGGATGAGGAGGCCGGGCAAGGAAATGGGGAAGGCGGCACGCTGGCCTCGGTGTGTCTTGCCGTGTCTGGTGAGGGCAGCCAGCGAACTCATAGATCGAGCGGGGGCGGGCCACAGCATGCGGAGCGACCGCATCTGCACACTCCTATACCCCTGCCTGCGGGACGGGAGACTATCGGGTTGCCCACCTCGCGCGAGAAGCTCCGCGACACCTCGGGCCTCAGCGCTTCGGCGCGGCGACGTGCTGATCGACGAGCACGGGATTCCCGTCGGGGTCAATCAGCATGAACGACGCAGGGCCCGAGCTTGCTTCGTCCGCGGCTGTCAGGAACGAGAGACCCTTTGCCTTCAGTTGCTGCTGAAGAGCACGGACATCGTCAAAGTCGGCCAGGTTTTTGGCCTCGCGATCCCACCCGGGGTTGAAGGTGAGCATGTTCTTTTCGAACATCCCCTGAAAGAGCCCGATGGTGGAACTGTCGTTCTGGAGAATGAGCCAGTTCCGCGACGGATCGCCCCCGATCACTTTGAATCCAAGTTTCTCGTAGAACGCGCGCGAGGCCGCGAGGTCCTTGACAGCCAGACTCACGGAAAAATTCCCAAGTCTCATCGAATCTGCTCCGGCGTGGCGTAGTAGGGCAGGGGATGGCATGATCGCGGAGGAGGGGGCTGGCTTGGACGAGTGCGCAGGGGAACAGCCGACGAGTGGGACAGCAGCAATCACGAAGAACGCCGCCATGAGTTGCGTGTTCAAGGACCCTCCGATCGGTTCTGCCCACGACACTGACTCGCTGGGGTCGAGTTCGATCACAAGAGACGATACCACCGACCATTTTGGCGTGCCTGTCCGTTCTTGCGAACCGGATCACGAGCATCAAGTCGTACGGCGCACGCTCTGAAATCCCGCCCACGCCCGGCGGTCCCCGCCGATCGTGAAGCCACCGAAAGACTGTCCAAAAGCGGTATCAGTTCTGGTTGGTGCGCTGCGACGGGTCCGGGCGACGCTCGGGTCGCTCTTCACTCGGGGCAGCGGGTTCGACGATCGACCGAGGAAGAAGGTCGGGTGCGCAGGCAAGGTTGTAGGCCACCACCGCCATGTTGGTGGCCGATTGGGCGAGGTAGATGGGGATGGCCAGGTCAAGCTTGTCGTTCTGGGTGTGCCAGCCGTAGCCGTAATCCGCCCGGCCGACCTCGTCCCAGAAGAACCCGGGAACGCCCGCGGCGTTGAAGCTCGCATGGTCGCTCGATCCGCCCCGCCCGAGGGACTTGCGCTTGCTTGTTTTGATATCGACGTTCAAGAACTTGCGATCGATCGGGCAATAAAACTGGTTGTTCGTCGCGGCGGTTGCGCGGGCGAGGTACGGGACCATCTGGGGCGGGACAGTGAGCCCACCCTCGTAGTTGGTTCCGCCGTCATCGACAAAGCAGGCCGAGACTTTGTCCAGATCGGCCTTGTGGTCGCGCACATATCCCGCGGACCCGAGCAGGCCCTGTTCCTCACCGGTGTAGTTGATGAAGCGAATGGTGCGTTTGGGCTTGGCACCGACGGCGGCGAGGATCCGCGCGGCTTCGAGGACGACGCTCGTCCCTGTGCCGTTGTCGGTGGTGCCGCGAGAGCCCGGGCCGTCCCAGGAATCCATGTGGGCCGAGATGACGATCATCTCATCGGGCTTCTCACTGCCGGGG
>JBQTIJ010000340.1:0-3327 GCA_052388255.1 Phycisphaerales bacterium | reverse complement strand
CCGGTGCCAAGCTTGGCATCACGCCTCTGACCATCACGCCCCGCGCCACGTCCGCGTACCACCTCTACACCGTCAAGATCGACGAGGGCAGATTCAGTTGCAGCCGGGATGAATTTTCGAAGGCCTTGCAGGCCGAGGGTGTCCCCAACGCGGTGCACTATCCCAAGTGCCTCACCAACCAGCCGGCGTTCAAGAGCTTCGTCAAGGACCACCCGGCGACCTCAGCGCGTCTGGCCCGCGAAGTTCTCTCCCTGCCGATGCACCACGCCATCAGCGACGACCACTATCGGATCGTGACCGAGGCCGTCGCCAAGGTGGCCACTGCTTTCAAGCGTTGAGCGGCCCCGGTCGCTCGCTGGCGGTTCACTGGACGCCGACACGAAGCACCCGCATACCGGGGCCCGCCTTCAGCATGGCCCGCCCGCAGACCGCGGCAGGGACAAGCACCGTCATGCCCATCGAGACATCGAGCGGCTCAAAAGCGCCCCCGCTGGAATCGAGCCGCCCGCCACCTTCAAGAATCAACAGAACAGTGCACCCCGTCCCGGTGGCGATGGCGAGCTCGTCGTATTCGAAAGACCGAAACTCGTCAATGGTGTAGAAGTCGGTGGTCGCGATCCGGGCACAAGATTGATCCGGCAGAAGTCGCGTCCCGCGCGGCGCGGGGGAGAACGGGATGCACTCGAGGGCCTCGCGCACATGCAGTTCCCGCCCGGTGCGGCCCCAGTCAAAGACACGGAAGGTCGTGTCGCTCGCCGTCTGCACCTCCGCGACGAGCACGCCACTCCCGAGCGCGTGGCAGGTTCCCGATGGAAGCGTGTGGCACGTCCCCGGGACGGCGGCGATCTCGATCAGGTCGTTCACCAGCGTCCCGTCCTCGACGTGGGCCTCGAAATGCTCCTTCGTGACCCCCTGCTTGATCCCCTTGTAGATCACCGCCCCGGGCTCAACATCCATGATGTACCACGACTCGGTCTTGAGGTGCGCCCCCGGGCTGCGAGCCGCGAACTCTGCCGAGGGGTGTGCCTGCACCGAGAGGTTCTCGGTGGCGTCCAGGAACTTGATCAGGATCGGAAACCCGCCCGCGGCCGTCAACGGCGCGGTCCCAAGGAGGTCCGTTCCCCACACCGCGATCACCTCCGTCAGTGACCGCCCCTTGAATGCCCCGTTTGCAACGACGGACCGAGCCGGTTTGCCACCCGCCCCGCTCAGGGACGTGGCCGCCATGTCCGCCAGTTCCCAGCATTCGCCATACAACGCCGTGGGCGAGGGCAACCGCTTGCCGATGTCCGCAAGGCGACGGCCGCCCCAGACCTTCTCAAAGAGCAGCGGCTCGAACGTCAGTGGATAGGGCGTGGGCTGGATCGACATCGGGCGGATGGTAGATCCCGCTCACCCGCCGACTTGGCGCTTCGTCGTCCCCGGGTTGGCGCTCAGCCAACCGTCGATCAACTGCACCACACCCTCATGAAACTCCTTCACGTTCCCGCCCGGAGCGCGGCCAACGTCGTTCACAAGGATGGCAAACGCAACCCGTCGTTTCGTGGATGGATGGGTCAGGTAGCCGGAGAGACACTGCACACCCCGTATGTACCCGGATTTGCCAGCAACTTCATTGCTGAGTTTGCGTCGTCCGGGCTTGAAGCGGTCCTTGAAGGTCCCCTCACCAACATGCGCAAGCGACGCTTCAAAAACATCCCCCAGCCCCGGGGCCTGCTCGATGGCGCGGAGAAAGAGCGCCATGGTCAATGGGCTCACCCGGTTCTCTCTCGAAAGCCCGGAACCATCGGCCAAGGTCAGTTCACCGGTGTCTTGCCCGATCTTGTCGCTCAGCGTCATGCGCACGACCGCCGCGCCGTTGCTCCATGATCCCGGCTGGCCCGTGACATCATGCCCCACTCGCTTCAAGAGCGCATCGGCAAAGAGGTTGTAGGAATCGGAGTTGCACCGCTTCAGCACCCTCGTGAGCGGCGTTGAAACCACCGCAAGCGGTTCACGCGCAGAGAAGACCTCCTCCGGGCCCGCATAGCGAACGGCCGGAACTGATCCGGGCCGGCTCAGGCCGCGCGTGACCAGTCGGTCGGCGATCAATCGACCCAGCATCGTGGGCGCATCCCGCAGCGTGATGTTCACCGGCTCGGCCGGGGTCGCCCGGATGGAGCCCTGAACCCGGAATCGCGTCGGGTTCACCGGGTCGCGCATGATCGCGATCGAGTTCGCGCCGGTGGCAACGGTCGGGAGCGCGCTGGCAAGCTCGATCCATGACGCCGAGGGCTCGCTCCGGGGCGCGGGGGATGGCCCCGGCCGCGCTGCGGCCGCGCAATAGATCTCCAGCAGGTTTGCGTGGAAGTTCACCCCGCTGACCGGGGCGCAGTACCACTCATCAAGCTGGTCTTTCGGCCAGGTCACATGCGTGCCGTCTTTGTCAAAGACCCGGTCGTCGATCACGACCTCGCTGAAGACCGTGCCCGGTTGGGCCGTCCGTTTGATGTTGTCCGCGATCTTGTCGAGCAGGCCGCCGACAGTGACACCCATCTCCTTCAGCAGTTCCGGCTCGGCAAAAGCCGGATCGCCTGACCCCACGACCACCAGCCGGTCACCATCGCGAACGAACCGCGTGGTGAACTCAAAGTCCTTCCCGAGGACCATCAGCGCTGTCCCCGCGGTCAGAATCTTCAGGTTGGATGCAGGCATGAAGGCCTGCTTCTCTTGAATGGTGGTCAGGCGGTCCCCTGTCGTGCAGTCCACGATACAGATGCCCAGGTTCACCGGTCCGAGCTTGGACTTGGTGATCAGATCGTTGACCTGCCGCTCGAGCGCTTGCGCGAGGGCGGCCACAGGCGCAAGTGCAAGCACAGCAAGGGCCAGCACGGCAGGAAGGGCACGGGTGCGGTTCATCAAGGTCTCGCTCCGGCGATATGCGATACCCCGCCAGCCCAAGCCGCGGAGGCAAGAGTCTATCGGTTGCTCATGAAGGCCCGCTTGAAGGCCTGCCCCAACTCCCGGCCGGGTCTGACCTTCGGATGGGTACCATCTTCGCATGGTCGCGCCGAACCCCCAGACAGGCCGAACGCTCCCGCCGGCCAGGATCCTCCTTGTCGATGATCACGAGCAGAACAACGAGCTCCTCGAGGCCTATCTCGGCGACCTGAATGCCGCCGTGGCCTCCGCCGCCGATGGGCTCGAGTGTCTCAAATCGGTCGAGACCAGCAAGCCGGACCTCATCCTCCTTGACGTCATGATGCCCCGCATGAGCGGCTTTCAGGTCTGCAAGAAGCTCAAGGGCGATGCCGCAACGAAGGACATCTCGATCATCATGGTCACGGC
>JBQTIJ010000339.1:0-3328 GCA_052388255.1 Phycisphaerales bacterium | reverse complement strand
CGGACACGGTGGCCGCGGAGCACGCCCCGGTGATGGAGCGGGAGGTGGCGGGGATTCCTGACGGCGTGGCGCTGCTGGTGAGCGCGGCGAACAAACTCCGGGAGCGGATGCTGGCGGGGAGTTTCTGCGCTGATCTGTGCGCCTTTCTGAGGCAGCAGCCGCGGGCCCATTGGGTTGGGATCGGGCGGGGTGACTTTTCGGGCGTGAGGGGGGCATGTGAGCGGGCCGGGGTGGGCGCACAGGTGACGATTGTGGGGGCTGTGCGCGATGTTCGGCCGTACTTCAAGA
This sequence comes from Phycisphaerales bacterium, assembly GCA_052388255.1. Classification (GTDB taxonomy): domain Bacteria; phylum Planctomycetota; class Phycisphaerae; order Phycisphaerales; family UBA1924; genus JAEUIX01. Next base: position 3,040 of record JBQTIJ010000339.1, on the reverse strand, counting down.
TGGCGGATGTGACGTTGAATGAGTATCCCGAAGGTGGGTACACAACGGTGATGGAATCGATGGCGTGCGGCACACCGGTGGTGGCTTTGGCGGCGGGGGTGCGGCACGCCGAATGTGCTGGCGCTCACCTTGTGGGGGGCACAGTCTTACAAACGGGTAGCGAATACTGGGGCAGAGTCGCGGCCCTGTGCGCGGACGATCAGGCACGGCTCGCGGTGGGCACAGCCCAGCGAGCGCGGGCGAGGGAGCACTTCTCGCTCACGGCGATTGCGCGCGAGTACGAGCGCATCCTTACTTCTTGAGTACCTGACGAAGGTACTGGCCGGTGAAGCTCCGCGGGTTCGCGGCGACGGCCTCGGGAGTCCCGGTGGCGACGATGGTGCCGCCGCCGTCGCCCCCTTCGGGCCCGAGGTCGATCACCCAGTCCGCGCACTTGATCACGTCGAGGTTGTGCTCGATGATCACGAGGGTGTTGCCACCGTCGGCGAGGCGCTGCAGCACGCCGACCAGTTTGCGGATGTCCTCAAAGTGCAGGCCGGTGGTGGGCTCGTCAAGCACATAGAGCGTCTTGGCGCCCAGGGCCAGGCGCTGGCGCAGCGAGGGGGAACGGTCCTCCTGCTCGGGGTCGGGCCTCTCGGCGTCGTCAAAGTCCTTGGCCGGTTCGGCGCCGGTGGGTACACCTTCGCCCCCTCCCTTGGCGAGTTCGGTCGCGAGTTTCACCCGCTGTGCCTCGCCGCCCGAGAGTTGCGTGCTGGGCTGGCCCAGTTGAACGTAATCAAGCCCCACGTCGTGCAGGCACTGCAGGAACTTCTTGATCTTGGGGTGGCTCTCAAAGAACAGGAGCCCCTTCTCGATCGTCATGCTCAGCACGTCGGCGATTGACTCGCCCCGGTAGAGCACATCGAGAGTCTCGCGGTTGTATCGCTTGCCCCGGCAGACCTCGCACTCCACGAACACGTCGGGAAGAAAGTGCATCTCGACTTTCTTGACGCCCTGCCCCTGGCTGTGTTCGCAGCGCCCGCCCTTGACGTTGAAGGAGAAGCGGCCGGGCTCGTAGCCGCGGATCTTTGCTTCCTTGGTTTGGGCGAAGAAGCGCCGTACGTAGTCAAAGAAGCCTGTGTAGGTCGCGGGGTTGCTGCGGGGTGTGCGGCCGATGGGTGTCTGGTCGACCTCGATGACGCGATCGATGCTGCCGAACCCGGAGGCCTTGGCATGCCGGCCGGGCTTGACGCGCGAACCGAGCAGGGCCTTCTTTGCGCAGGAGAGGAGGATGTCATTCACCAGCGTGGACTTGCCGGAACCGGAGACACCGGTGACGCAGATGATGCCGCCGAGGGGGAAGGTGACATCAACACTCTTGAGGTTGTTCTCGGCTGCGCCGCGGATGACAATCGCTTTCTTTTCGCTGAGCGAGCGGCGTGATGCGGGGAGTTCGATGCGACGGCGGCCGCTGAGATACTCGCCGGTGAGCGATGCGTGGACCTTGCAGAGTTCGTCAACGGTGCCCTGTGCGACCACGCGCCCGCCGTGGACGCCGGGGCCGGGGCCGATGTCGATGACGTGGTCGGCCCGGCGGATCATGTCCTCATCATGCTCGACGACGAGCACGGAGTTGCCGATGTCGGTGAGGTGCCGGAGGGTCGCGATCAGCCGATCATTGTCACGCTGGTGCAGGCCGATGGTCGGTTCGTCAAGAACATAACACGCGCCGACCAGGCCGCTGCCGACTTGCGTTGCCAGCCGGATGCGCTGGGCTTCGCCGCCCGAGAGTGTCGCCGTTTTGCGATCAAGGGAGAGATACTCAAGCCCCACACTGGCAAGGAACCCCAGCCGGGCCTTCACCTCGCGGAAGATGGGCTCGGCGATCTGCGTCTGTTCGCCGGAAAGGTCAAGTCCATCGAGCACGCGCCGGGCCTCGGCGATGTTGAGTTTCGTGAAATCCGCGATGTTCAGCAGGGCAGGGTCGGCGGTGAGGCCGTTGCGGGCACGGTCACGGACGATGCGCTCGGGCATCTGTGCCGTAGTGCGCAGCATGACGGAAAGGGCTTCGATGCGCAGCCGATCGCCGTGGCAGGTGCGGCAGGGCGTCTGGCTCATGAAGCCGCTGAGCCATTCCTTGACGCTCTCGTTCTCGGTGCTTCCCCACCATGTGGTGATGTTGGGGATGACCCCCTCCCACTTGCCGGGGCGACCCGCGACGCGCGAGCGCTCCTTGTCGGCCGGGGTGTAGCCGTGCAGAAGCATGCGGCGGTGGTCTTTGCTCAGCGTGCTGATGGGCTGCTCAAAGGAACACCCGGTGTCCTTGCAGAAGCGGCGGAGACGACGGTTGAACCACGCCCGCACGGGGCCGTTCTTGTTCCACGCGGCGACCGCGCCGTCCGCCATGCTCAGGTTCTCGTTCGGAAGGACGAGCGACTCGTCAAACTCCATCAGGGTGCCCAAGCCATCGCAGGGCTTGCAGGCCCCGAAGGGGGAGTTGAAGGAAAACAGCCGCGGCTCAAGCTCTTCAAGGGCACTCTCCGGGTGGACCGGACAGGAGAAACGGTCGGAAAAGACGCGGTCCTCCCAGACTTTGGTGGAGCCCGAGTCTTTCTCCACGCAGACCACGACGGTGCCGCGGGCGAGTTTCAGGGCGGCCTCGATGGACTCCGCGATGCGCTGGCGGGAGTCGGGCGCGAGCACGATGCGGTCGATGACGGCATCGAGATCATGCTTCTCGTAGCGTCCGAGGTCAAGGGGGTTCTCGCCCGTCTTCTTGAGGACTTCGCGAATCTCGTGCAGGGTGCCGTTCACGCGGACGCGCCCCCACCCTTGCGACTGAAGGTCCTCGAGGACATCCTTGTGAAAGCCCTTGACGCCACGAATGACGGGGGCCATCACCATCAGCCGCGCCCCGGCGGTGAGGGCCATGACGGCGTCCACGATCTGGCTGGCGGGCGTGGCCTCGACGCTCCGGCCGCAGCGCTCGAGGACCGCATCGTCCTTCTTGGCGACTTTGGTGGGGTGCCAGCAGGTGGGCCGGCCGCAGCGTGCAAAGAGG
>JBQTIJ010000338.1:0-5691 GCA_052388255.1 Phycisphaerales bacterium | reverse complement strand
GTGTCATCGGCAACGGGCTCGGGGGGGCGGGAAGCGGCGATGGGATCGGTGTTGGCGACGGCTCGGGTGGGTCGGGCGGGGGCGGGGCGAAGTTCTTCGGCGTCGAGGCGCGGGGGCAGCGCTTCGTTTGGGTCTGCGACATCTCGGGTTCCATGTCGGAGCGGCTCAAACTCTCGCAGCTCAAGGTCGAACTTGAGCGTTCTCTTGACGGGCTGCTCGACACTTCGCAGTTCATGGTCTTCTTCTTTGAGTCGGATGTTGTGCCGCTGCGGGGCAAGCAAGGGTGGCGCGATGCCTCTTCGCGGAACAAGAACGAGGCCTTCGCGCATCTGAAGGAACTCATGGCCCGGGGCGGGACGAACCCGATCCCCGCTTTTGTCGGGGCGTTCAGCATGAAGCCGCGCCCCGATGCCATCTACTTCATGACCGATGGCCTCTTCGATCAGGAAGTGGTGGACCGGATCTCTGTGATGAACAAGACCGGCAAGAAAGTCCCGGTCCACTGCCTGGCATTTGGCGACCGCTCAAGCGAGGTCCTGATGAAGAAGATCGCGACCGACTCCGGTGGGACGTACAAGTACGTACCGATCGGCGGTGGGCGTTGAAGGGAGTTCGGGCGATCTCTGGGGTGGTGGCTCTGATGCTCTGCGCGGGGAGCATCGATGCGCAGGTCCACCTGCGAGGGCAGCGGACGGCGGTGCCCGGAGAAGTCACGAAGGTCGGGCGCGAGGGGGTGACGATCACGGTGCGGACACCAGATGCTGAGCCGCCCCTCCCCAAAGCCACGACGACGATCATCTCATGGGACAAAGTGCGCGAGGTCCGGGGCGACCTCGGAGCGGAGTCAGCACCCTTCTTGGCCGTGGGCGGGTTGGCGGACGATCTCTGGCGGGTGCGGGCCCGGCTTGAGCGTGGCGACCGGCCGGGGGCTGGGCCCATCGTTGATGGGCTGATGGAAAAGTCCCGTGGCCTGGGTGGCCCCTCCGGCGTCGTGCTCGCTGAATGCGTGATGCGGACGCGCCTGGCCGAGGGACGCATGGCTGGGGCGTTGTGGGCCTACTTCGATCTTTCCGCCCTCACAATGGGCGCACCACGCAAGGAGCGCGAAACATGGCGGGGGACGGAGATCCGGCTTCCCGCCGTGGTTGATGTTTCGCGTGGGCTCGCGCCGCGTGTGGCGCCGGTCTTCTCGATCGCTGCCCAGGGGCCAGCGGTGCGCGCGATCGCGGAATCCTCTGAGTGGAGCCGGACGCAAGGGGTCGATGCGTTCACGCGTGACCTCGCAGCGACGTATCGGAGCGCGGCAATGTGGGAACTCGCCGCGGCTGAAGCAACCGAGCCGGAAAAGACTGCACGGCCCGCCCTGCCGGAGAACTCCGGCGGCGACGATGCACTGGCCCTGGTGCAGGACATCGTGCGGGCCCGAACGGGGAACGCTGAAGAACGAGCCGCAGCGCGGGGGCGCCTCCGCAAGCGCATCGAGGGACTCGCGAGCGCCGCCGAGGGCGATTCCAGCGCGATCGATGTGCCTTCCGGGGCGCGCTACGTTGAAGCATGGTGCCGGGTCGGCATTGGGCGCTCGATGCTGCGTGAGCCGGGCCTGGCCGAACGGCGACTGGCGGTGGTCGAGTTGCTCCATCTGCCGGCACGGTTCGCGGATGTGACGCCCGAATTGGCGGTGATCGCCCTCGCGGAGGGGGCGGCTGCGCTCGAGGCGCTCGGCGACATCGCCGGGGCCCGGCGGTTGGGGGATGAACTGCGGGTCTTTGTCGGTGAACTCCCCACGGCGGATGCGCTTGACCCGCACGCGCCCGACCCGGACGAGACCGCAGGTTGAACCACGCAAAGGCGACGGCGGCGGGTGAACAATGCCCGCAGAGCGGACACTTACCTATTCGGAGCCCGGAATGACGACCACGTTGATGCCGGTGTTGTGCATGATCGCGAGCGCCGCGCAGGAAGGCGGCGGAGGGGGCGGAGGGGGCACCGAGGCCGCCGCGGGCGGGCTTGTCAGCGGACAGGGGCTCTCCATCTTCGACTACGTGCGGCTGGGTGGCTCGGTCACCTGGGTGTTGCTCCTGCTGAGCGTGGTGGCGGTAGGGCTGATCATCGCCAACGCCATCATGATGCGGGTGTCGTACATGGCCCCGGCACCGATCCAGAAGGACCTTGAGACCCTGCTGAGCGAGGGCCGTGCCGACGATGCCATCGCCTACGCCAAGCAACCCGGCAACGACCGGTTCCTCTCGGCGGTGGTTGCCCGGGCCCTGCTGAAACTCAAGCGGTCGCGCTTTGGAGTGCTGGAACTGCGCAGCGCGATGGAACAGGCGGGGCAGGCCGAGGCAGAGAAGGCGGACCGCCTGACGGCCGCCATTGGCATCTGCGCCGCCGTGGGGCCGATGCTTGGCCTCTTCGGCACCGTGCTCGGTCTGATCGGCGCGTTCCGGTCGATCAGCGCTCTGGAGGGCGCGGCCCGTTCGCAGGAACTTGCGAAGTTCATGTCGCACGCGCTCATCGCCACCGCCGCGGGGCTGGTGGTGGGGATCCCATGCACCATCGCCTACTCGATGTTCCGCAAGCGCTTCGAGCGCGTGCTGACCGACGTGGGCGAGATCGCTGAGCGTTTGGTGAGTGTGGCTGAGCAGGCGATCAGCGCTCGCAGCAGCGCCGGCGCGGCCCGGCCGACGGCTGTGCCGCCGATTGCGCCCGCTGTCCGCCCGGCCAGCGGCGCAGGCGTGGCGACCTCAGCGGTCGGGGCGCCGCGCGGGAGCGTGGCTTGAGGCCCCGGGGCCGGTCCATCGTGGTGCCCGATGCGCCCTTCGATCTCACACCCATGATCGACGTGGTGCTGCTGCTGATCATCTTCTTCACGCTCACGGCCCAGTTTGCCAAGACGCAGATGCGGACGCCGATGGACCTTCCTGACGAGAAGGGTGAGAGCGCGCCGGACCCAACCGCGACCGTCGCTTCGGTGGTGGTGGATCTTGATCAGGACGGACGGATGGCGGTCATGGGCAACGGCGTGAACATCGCGGATGTGGAAACGCTGCTTGCACAGGCACGGGCCAAGAGCCCGTCGCTTTCGGTCGAAGTGCGGGCCCATCGGCTGGCGACGGGGGCGGCGCTCAACCGGCTTGCCGCCGCGCTGGCGCGGGCGGGCATCAAGGAGTGGTCGCTCGGGACCTCCGGACAGGGGACCGCGCGCGACGGGGGCGGGGGTGGTTCAGGAGATTCACCCCCAGGACGCGTGAGGAAGAGATCATCCGACTGCCCCTTGTGGCGTTGATCGATGTCTGTCTCTTCCTGCTGTTGTACTTCATGATCGCCGGCACCTTCGCGGGCGAGGAATCCTCGCTGGCGTCGACGCTCTCGGCGGGCCGCGCGGGCGGCGGGGGGTCAGGGAGCACCCTTGCGGTTCAGGTCCTGCGCGTGCAGATGAGCGGGGAGAAGATCCAGTATCGGCTGGGCGGGCGGTCGCTCGCGGACCGGGGTGCACTGCATGAGGTGTTGGTCGCCCTTCCAAAGGACGTGGGAATGGTGATCAAGGTGGACGACGAGGTCCCGGTGGCTGGCGCGGCCGGCGCAATCCAGGCATGCAAGGATGCGGGGTTCAAGAAAGTGACGTATGTGGCGGGCCGCTGACAACACCAGTGCGTGGGGGTTCGCGGCGGCGCTCATCGCGGTCTTGGTGTTGTGTGCGCCCGCGCTGGCTCAGCGAAACCGGCCGGGGGCGGACGCGGCTGTCGAGGATTATCTCCAGCGCCGCCAGCTCCGCACCCTGCTGGCCGAGCACCTCTCGGCCCGCATGAAAACGGCGGCGCAGGAAGAGCGTGCCGCTATCGCCGATCGGCTGGGAAAACTCTACGTGGAACTGCTCGGGGCCGCGGCGACCGAGGCGGAGCGCCAGCAGTGGGAGCAGCGGGCCGAGGAACTTGTCCGGCTGGTGCCAGACATCCGATCGCTCGACCTGCGCATCAACGTGGCACGGGCGAGGTACACCCAAGCGGAGGATGCCGCGGAGCGCTGGCGGCTCCGCCTGCCGGTGGGGGGAGGGGAGGATGACCGGGCCGAGGCGGAGCGCAAACTGCGCGAACTGAAAGTGCAGTTCGAGGCCGTGGCGTCTGAGGCGGCTAAACGGGCATCGCAGCTTGAGAAGCAGGAAGAGACAGGGCGATCCTCAGACCGGTTGAGCGAAGAGCTCCGCGATGCCAATCGCCTGAAACTGATCAGCTTCTACTACGCGGGCTGGACGAACTACTACCTTGGGCTGGTGGTGCGGGGGACCCGGGAGGGAAGCGCCGAGCCCTTCGCCACCGATGCGCTCAAGTGCTTCGGGTACATCCTGTCAACCGGCGAGGGACGAACGCCGGGCATCGAGCGCCTGAACCGGGCCCAGCTCAAGAACCCCGATGTCGCGCGAACGGCCATCGGCACCGCGCTCGCGCTCGCGCTCAAGGGGAGTGACATTGAGGCGCTGCGGTGGCTCGACCTTGTGGACGATGAGCCCGACATCCCGCCGCCCGTCCGGGCCACGGTGCTGGGAAGGCGTATCGGCGTGCTCGCAATGGCGAAGCGCTGGGCGGATCTTGAGCGCGTGGTGCGGTTGGCGCGGCGCATCGGGCCGGATGGACGGCCCCAGAGCGGCACCGGGCCCGTCGCGCTCGATGGCACGGTGGCGCGGTTGCTCGCGGTGCTCTGCTTTGAGAGCGATCGCGCCGTCAGCAGCGAGACCATTGAGGCACTTGGCCAGGTTGCGATGCAGGACCTCGTGGCCCGTGGGCAGATCGGGCACATTCTGGACCTTGCCAGGCGCTACGGAACCACACCGCTGGGCGATAAGGGGTTCATTGTCCACTATGTGCGCGGCGTGCAGCAGTACGAGCGCACTGTTCGCCTGCACGAGGGCGAGACGAGCGGCCCGGACGGGGTCAAGCTTGACGAGCCCGCAATCAGTGCGCCCGCCGTCAACGCATATCGCGAGGCGGCCCGTGGCCTCGATGGCGCGGCCGCGCAAGACGACGCACGAAGTTACCCGAGCGAGCGCGGGCGGGCCCTTGTGATGGCCGGTCGGTCGCTCTTCAAGGCCGCCGACTTCGCCGCGGCGGCGGAACGCTTCGCCGAAGGGGCACGGCTGGCGAGTGATCCAAAGCAAGGGGAGGAGGCGCTGTGGTTGGCGGTCGTCGCGCTCGATCGATCCGCCCGGGCGGGCAACACGGACGGGGCCGAACGGCTGGATGAACTGAGCGTGCTGTACCTCCGCACCTATCCACAGACCGACAACGCCGCATCGTTGCTCGTCAAGCGCGCGGCGCGCGGGGGCCTGCCTGACGAAGAAGCCGTGAAGGTCCTGCTCGGCGTGGAGCGAGACTCGCCGGTCTATGAGAGTTCGCGCCGGCAGGCGGCGGCGATCCTCTTTCGCCGGTTCGTGAGCGCACAGGAGAAGGACAAGGCCTTTGCATCGGGGCGATTTGTGAAGGTCGCGGAGGAACTGCTATCGATCGACCGGCGTGCCGCGGCGAACTCGGCGAGCTCGGACCCCGCAGCCCAGCGGGCCGCGGTCGATCGCGTGGTCTTCGGGTGCCGGCAACTGCTTGATGCACTGCTCTCGGTGCCGACGCCGGACGTGCAGCGGGCGGAGGGTGTCTTCGCCTCCATGCAGGCGGTGTTGAATGTGAGCGGCGGCATCGCCAC
>JBQTIJ010000337.1:0-27627 GCA_052388255.1 Phycisphaerales bacterium | reverse complement strand
GCGGCGGTGGCGGATCACTCGGGGGTGATCGGTGCGCCAGGGGGGGTGCTTATCGAGGTGGGCGGCGAGGGGGGGGGGAATGTCCGGCTCATCGCGAGCGGCTCGGCGGGGGCGGTGGAACGGCATGAGGGGGCGGCGGGCGCGGAGCGGATAGACCTTGCGGGGCATGTGATTTTGCCGGGGCTGGTGAACGCCCACGCGCATCTTGACCTCACCCATGTGGGCCCACGGCCGCATGATCCGGCGGAGGGGTTTGGGCCGTGGATCGAGATGGTGCGGCGCGAGCGTCCGACGGAGGAGGAGGCGATTCGGGCGGCGGTCGAGCAGGGTGCGGCGCTGTCGCTCGCGGGTGGGACAGTGGCGATCGGCGATATCGCCGGGGCGGTGCATGGTCGGCCGTGTGGAGCCGCGTCGAGCGCGCTGCGGGCGACGGGGCTCAGCGGGCTCTCCGCGACGGAGTTCTTTGGGCTGGGGGCGGGGGTGGAGCGGGCGGCACCGCTGCTGCGGGAGGTGTTGAACGCGGCGGCCCGCGAAGGACAGTCGAGCGCGGTTTACCAGACAGTCTCACCGCACGCGCCGTACTCGGTGGGCCCGGCGGGGTACGCGCTGGCGGGGGAACTCTCGCCCGTGTTCCCGATCGTGACCCATTTGGCGGAGTCGATCGAGGAGCGCGAACTGGTGACACGGGGCAGGGGTCCGCTGCGCGAGTTGCTCGAAACCCTTGGGTTGTGGACGGCTGACGTCGCGGCGGGTTTTGGGCGCGGGGCATCCCCGGTTGAGCACGTTGCCCCGCACCTGCCCGCGGCTTCGACCGCGGTGCATGTGAACGACGCGAGCGATGGGGACCTGGCGCTGCTGCGCGCCTGCGGGGCGCGGGTGGTCTATTGCCCGCGCGCATCGGCGTACTTTGGCGCGGAGCGGCACTTTGGCCCGCACAGGTATCGCGACATGCTGAGCGCGGGGATCCCTGTTGCGCTCGGGACGGATTCGATCATCTACCTCCCCGCGGCGTGTGCGTATCCGTCGATGGGGATCAGCGTTCTCGATGAGATGCGGCTGCTTGCGCGGCGCGATGGCGTGGATCCGCTCACGTTGCTCACGATGGCGACGGTGAACGGCGGGCTCACGCTGGGGATCTCGCCGGAGGCGTTCTCGCTGCGAGTGAGCGACCGGCCGCGGGTGGTGGCGGGGGTGATTGCGGTCGATGTCGGCGAGGATGGGGGAGACCCGCTGATGGCGCTGCTCGTGGGGGAGGCGCGCCCTCGGGTGATTGCGATGGGTGCGCCGCCGGTCCGCGCGGCGGGCTTCACGGGTGCATGAACGAAAGGTGGAGTTCGGCGTGGCGGAGTGTGCCGCGGATCCATTCGTCGTGCGTGAGCGGGCCGAGGAGGTTGTTGGGTCTGGTCGGGGCTTCGGTGGTAAGGCGCACGAGCGCAGCGCGGTAGCGGGCAAGGGCGGTATCGAAGGGAACTTCATCGATCCCGAGCGTGCCGCCGGGGACATGGGGGATCTTGCATCCGGCGGGCATGGGCTTGTCGAGGAAGGCGCGCTTCTTGAATGTCTTGAAGAAGATGCGAACGACCCACGGGGGTGAGATGGGTGCCCCGGTGAAGGTGTATTCCGCCCAGGTGGCGAGGTGGCCGATGATCTGTCCGGGGGTCCAGTTGCCGATCGACTTGAGCGAGCCGGCGCGATGGGCGGTCTCAAGGCGAGCAAGGTCCGCGAGGACTTCTTCGAGCCGATGGAAGCTGAGCGTGCGGCGGCCAGCGACCTTGGCGGTGTTGATGGGGCTGCGGGTGGTCATTGGGGGTCCTGGCGCAGGAGGGGGCGGCTGGTATGGACGGGGAACGCGCCCGGTGGATCGGCTCGGGATGGGCCGAGTGATAGGCAGGGAACGGGCCGCGGTGTGTGGGGCTTTGGGGGTCAGAATGTGAAGCGGAGGCCGACGCCGAGGGAGAGGTCAAGCTCAGAGCGGTGCCGCACGCCGTCATAAAGGGGGAACTGGGCCATGAGTTCAAAGGCGAAGTCACGCCCCTCAAACATGAGGCCGGGGGACCAGCGAAGCTCGGTATCGCCGTTGGTTTCGTAGAGGCCGTTCATCTCGAGCGTGACGTACCACGCGCCGGTGGAGGTGGAGGTGAAGCGGTCGGGGATGATGCGGTAGAGGTACGCGCTGTTGAAGCGGAGCGCATCGGCGGGTCCTTCGCCGCCGCTCTTGTTGTCAACACCTTCGCCGTTGGTGTTGAGTTTGAAGTCGAGTTCCTGATTGAAGCCGTGGCGGCCCCGGACGATGGTGACGACGGCCCCGATGTGGGGGTTGACGGAGTTGGCGGCGGACTCGTTGTCATCGCCCGATGGGAGCGATGCCCCGCCGATGACCGCAGCCCGAACGGTGTCGATCCCGCCGGAATCGTTCTTGTAGAAGCGGTACTTGAGCATGAGGTCGATGGCGGGGACGCCACGGTCGGTCTGCTTCGAGCCGTCGGTGGCGACGGTGGTCTCGTGGAAGGCGGGGACCTCGACAGTGAGGGAGAGGGCGCGGGCGAGGCCGTACTGGACGCTGGTGACGGCCTCGATCTCATAGGTTGAGCGGGTGCCGTCGGTGGGGTTCAGGCCGTATTCGTTGTAGTTGAGTTGTGGGCGGACGATGAAGACGCCGGGGGAGGGCATTGTTGCGGCGTTGGTGTACATGGCCTCCTGCGCGAGCGCGGGGGCGGAGAGGAGCCCAATGGCGGCGAAGGCGCCGAGGGTGGTGAGGTGCTTCATGGTGTGTGGGTCGAGGGGTCGCTGGTGCGCGGCGTTTCGTGACGGGTGGGTTCAGTGCTGCTCGATCTTGACGAGGGTGAAGCCAGCGTCTTCCACAGCGTCGCCGAGGCGCGCGGGTGAGGGATGGGGCTGGCCGGGCTCGAGGCCGAGCGTGACTTTGCCGACGGAGAGATCAACAGCGACCGCCTTGACGCCCTTGACGCGAACGAGTTGTCGATCGATGTTGGACGCGCAGAGGGGGCAACCGAGCCCGTTGACATAGAGCGTGACGGCGTTGGCGAGGACCGGGGCGGTGCTCTTGGCGCCTGCGATGTCCTCCGGTGAGACGGTGTGGTTGATGGGATTTTCTTCGTAGACCGTCTCCTCCCCGGGGTGGTTTCCGGGAGTAGCGCAGCCGACAAGCAGGAGGGTGGAGAAGGTGAGGGCGGCAACGGCGTGGGCACGGCGAACAAGCTGGAGAGCCATGGTGGACCTTTCGGCGAGGGCGTGGCCTCGCGAGTGATGATCAAGAGTGCATCGGTCGCGAAGATGCGGCAGCGCGAGGGAGCGCGGACGCGGTGACGCGATCAAGGGTGTATGCAGAGCGGGCGGGTTTGAAGGGGCCGCACGATTGGCTCAGTGAGCGCGCAGTGCTGGCGCAACAGAGCGGTCTACGTCCGCCAGACGCAGAGGGCCGCGCGGGGGAGGGCGCGCTGGCGCGGGAGAACGCTCGCGATGGGTGGCGCGATCTCGGCCGAGCAGGCCGGGAGCGTCATGAGAGCCGCGCTGCCGGGGAAAGAATGGTCGAGCAGGGTCGTGCTACGCGACGGGTCGCGCGGCAGGGTGGGCTCTTGGAGGGGCTGCTGTTCGGCTGGCGCTTCGCAGCAAGGGCAGTCGGCGGCGCCCGCGCAGCATGTGCACCCCGGGCAGGGACCGGCCGGGTCGGCGGAGGCAACGCGGGTGTCGCACGCGGTGGCGGGGCCCGACGCACGAGGGGCCACTCCGTGCCCAAGCAAGAGCGCGATTCCGAGGGCCAGAATGGTGAAGAGGCGAATCACGGGCAGTTCAGCATTGCATGTACGCACCGGATCGTCAAGCGTTCAGGGGTGTTTGTAGGACTCGCGATCGACCCTCTCCATGTATCGGGTGGAGTCCGGGGTGGGTCCAAATCCAAACTGAGCATACAGGCCATGGGCATCCTTCGTCATAAGGCAGAGCCGGCGGAGCCCGGTGAGATTCGGGTGGTTGACAAAGGCAGCCATGAGGGCCTTAGAGAGCCCTTTTCCACGGTGGGGCTCGAGTACGAAGACGTCGCAGAGGTAGGCGTACGTGGCTGAATCGGTGATGACGCGGGCGAAACCGGCCTGGACCGGCCGACCCCCTGAGGAGGAGGAGTCGGTCGGTGGGGCGGCGTAAAGACCGAAACAGAGCGAGTTTCGGATGGCGCGTTCCAGCCGCGGGCGGGCGATTCCCGGGGACCAGTAGCAGGTGGCAAGGAAGGCGTGGATGGCGTCAAGATCGAGAAGGTCCTGATCGGTGGAGATGGTGTATCCCGGTGGGAGGGTGACAGGGGGCGGCATCGGGGATGCTCCACAGTTCGTGGCTGGCGTGTTCGCCGGTGGGTCGGATTGACCGTCCCGATAATACGAAGTCGCTCGTATTGGACTCCCCGCGTTGCGGGAGAAGCGGTTATGGTCCATACTTGCGATGTGCCGGTGTTTGCGTTTTCATGGGCACAGGACTGGCGATGAATGAACTGGAGGTTCCGATGCGGTTCATGAGCATGTTGACCGGGGCGGCACTTGTACTTTCGGTCGCCGCGGGCGCGAGCGGGCAGGCCATCGATCCGTTTTATGCACCGAGTTATGCCTTCACGGACATCGGTGGAGTCCCGATGCTGCCGAACAACTATGGCGGCCTGACGACTCGGCTCGGTGATCCGAACACGCTGCTGATCGGCGGCGCGGCAAACAGCGGCGTCGGCGCGATCTACGCGGTTCCGCTCATCCGCGACGTGGACGGGCACATTACGGGCTTTGCAGGGCCGGCGGTGTTCTTCTGCGAAGGCGCGTTCAATGACGGCGGGGTTGTGTATGGGCCGAACGGCGTGTTGTTTACGTCGCGATGGCCCGTGAATGAACTGGGGCAGGTGCTCCCGGGGAGCGCGGTGACAAACAAGGTGATCGTGCTTGCTCCGTTCGGGGTCGAAGGGTCCAATGCGTCGATCAACTTCGTGCCGCCGGGTTATCCCGGTGCGGGAAGGGTGAAGATCGCGAGTTGGCCAGGGGGGCAGTTCGGTGAACTGACGCTCTCGCCCGATGTGGATGGAACGTTCAATGTGGACGCTTTCATTGACAAGCCCCAAGCGCGGCTGCCCGGCGGGCCCGAGGGGTTCACGTACGTTCCCCTTGGCTCGGCGCTCGTCCCGAACCCGAGCATGATCGTCTCCGAATACAGCGCGGGGACGGTCGCGATCTACGAACTGGACAGCGACGGGGATCCGGTCCTTTCTACACGGCGGCCGTTCCTGACCGAGCTCTTCGGGGCTGAAGGCGCGTTTGTTGATCCTGTGACGGGCGATTTCCTCTTCTCGACATTCGGCGGCGGAAGCCGCGTCGTCGTGGTGCGCGGGTTCACGCGCCCTCCGGCCCCGTGCCGGCTCGATTTCAACGACGACGGGTTCATCGAGCCGGGTGATCTCGATGAGTTCATCACGAGCTTCTTCAGCGACGTTGAGGAAGAGCGGAGTCGCTGCGACTTCAACGGGGATGGGTTTGTGGAGCCGGGCGACCTTGACGATTACATCACGGCGTACTTCGCAGGGTGCTGAGGGTGGGCGTACCCGGCGTTCATTCGGTTCGTAAAATATTCGGTAGTTTGCACGTCCGGAAAGTATCGGGTATATTCTCAGTTGTCCGAAACGACCAGTCGCGCCAGCAGGCATTTCCCAGGGTGGGGCTCGCTGAGGCGCGAAGCGCAGGCCAGGAGGCGTGCGATTGGCCAGACAGTCCATAAGGAGCATCGAAGATGCGTACCACGAAGTTTGCCCGTTCGATCAGTGTCCTCGCTTTTGCTTCGGTGGGGGCGTTTGCCTTCGGCGCGGACCACAAAGAGGCGCCGCTGATCAATGAGGACCCCGCGGCGGACTTGAACGATGTGTACGCATTCCCGAACCCCTCGGACCCCACGCGGTACGTGCTGGCGCTGACGGTGAACCCGTTCTCGTCGCCGACGGCTCCTTTGGCGAGCAACTTCAGCGCGGGTGTGCGCTACCGCTTTGAGATCGACCACAACAACGACGGCCGGTCGGAGCGGACCATTGCGGTCACCTTTACGCCGGTTGTGAACGGTGCTCAGACCTTCACAGTCCGCATGCCGGACGGCTCGACCTTCTCCGGCGCGGCGACGCCGCCGACGACCAACGCGGCCCCCGCGGCTCAGACGATCGTGAACGGCCCCGGTGGCGTGCAGGCCTTCGCCGGCCCGACCGATGACCCGTTCTTCTTTGACGCTATCGGGTTCAACCGTTTCCGTCGTGGCGTCGGCACCTTCAACGGCATTGACTCCTTCGCTGGGTTCAACGTTTCGACAATCTGCATCGAACTGCCGGTGGCGTTGCTGGGTGACAAGGACGGCGTCTTCCAGGTGTGGTCCGCGACGGATCGGGCTCGCATCACGCTGCGGCGCGGCACGCGGCGCGAGCTTGAGGTCTCGGTCGGGCCGTGGGAGCAGATCGAGCGGACCGGTGTCCCCGCCGTTTCGACCGTGCTCGTTCCCGCAGCGAAGCGGAACTCGTTCAACCTCGGAACACCGGACCGTGATGCCATGGACTTCGCTACCGACATCGTGGCGTCGCTCACCTCACTCGGCACCAATAGCACCAACATCGGGATTCTCGCCTCGGTGGCCGTGCCCGACACCCTGAAGGTGGACCTGAGCCAGCCGTCCGGTTTCCCGAACGGTCGCCGGCTTGAGGACGACGTGGTCGACACGTTGCTCTTCTTCATCTTCAATCAGGTTCCGACGAGCGATGGCGCGAACACCAACGACAAGGCCTTCAACGCCACCTTCCCGTACTTTGCCGCTCCGCACCAGCCCCCGGCCTGATCTGGGCTGTGGGGGCGGGCAAGGGTCCGACGATCGATTCACCTCGCCCGGCCACGAAAGCGGCCGGGCGTTTTCTTTGCAGGGGCGAACCGCCGTCGCGCGGGCGCGTTCCGGAAAATGGAGCTCAATTGATGTACCGCCGCTCTGTCGTTGCCCTGCTCGCCGCCGCTGGACTCTCAGCCGCCTTTGTTTCGGCTCATCCGCCGGAGCGGCCGACCGATGTGGGCCCGGCCTTCGCCGTCGATGACGCCATGGTGAAGACGGTGGCCTGGTATGAGGAGCGCATCCGGACGAACCCCGGCGACACGATGAGCATCTCCGGGCTCGCGGGCACACTGCTGCGGGTGGCCCGCCAGACGACGCGCCACGAGGACTTTGAGAAGGCGGCCCGGGCCTTTGAGCGGCTGGGCGAACTGAACCCGGGGAGCACCAACGCGGCTATCGGCCTTGCGCACGCCCGGCTGGGGCAGCACCGCTTCGCGGAAGCGTTGAAGCATGCGCAGGCGGCACGCTTTGGGCTTCCGCAGGAGAAGCAGGCGCTCGCGCTCCTGGGCGACGCCCACCTTGCCATCGGCAACACCATCGAGGCATCGCTGATCTTCGAGGAACTTGAGCGGCAGGACCTTTCGCTCGACTCGCTGGCGCGGCTGGCGCTGGTGCGCGAAGCGCAGGGCCGCATGGATGAGGCCAAGGTCGCGATGGCGGAGGCGGTGAAGGCGGGTGAGTTGCTGAAGGTTGAGCGGCCGCAGATCGCCTGGTGCGAGTCGATGCTGGGCGAGTACGCGCTCGCGACGGGGGACCTTGACGGCGCGGAGAAGTGGTTCTCCGCCGCGCTCGCGGGTGCGCCGGGGATGCACCACGCGGCTTTCCGCAAGGCGCAGATCCTTGATCGTCGCGGCGAGATCGAAGGGGCGGAGAAGGAGATGATCCGGCTGGCGGCGCAGTTCCCGCTGCCGCGGTATTGGGTGGCCCTGGGCGAGGTTCACATCAAGCACGGAGAGCCGGCGGACCTGGCGGCGGCGAACGAGTACTTTGACAAGGCCGAAGCGCACATGAAGGCGGAAGTCGATCGGGGAGACCTCGGGCATGCGCGGGAACTGGTGGAGTTCTGGCTGGCCCACCGGGTGAACGGCGCGAGCGCCGAAGGGCGGGCGACGGTGGAACGGGCGGTGGAGTTGGCGCGGCGCGACCTGCGCGAGATCCGCCACGATGCCGAGGCGTATGAGGTCGCGGCGTGGGCGGAGTTCAAGGCGGGTCGGCCGGCCGAGGCGGAGACGCTCATGCGGTCGGCGCTTGAGCGCAACCCGACGAGCGCGAAGGCACTCCGGCGCGCGGCAGAAATCGCGGCAGCGCGCAACGATCTCCCCGCGGCGGAGGGATTCCGGGCCCGGGCACTTGCGAGCGATCCGACGGGTGGCGTGGGCGCGAAGGGCCGTTGAGCGGCGCGGCCTGTGCGGGGGCCGAGGGCAGTGCGCAAAGAGCAATCGCGACAGACCAATGAAAACGACCCCGGCCACGGGGCCGGGGTCGTCGCATGGAGACGGATCAAGAGCGCGGGCCGGTGCGAGGTTCAGCAACCTTCGAAGAAGGTGGTGATGAACTCATCGATATCGCCGGGCTCCATCACGGAGTTTTCGTTGATGTCCGCGGCGGGGCAGGGGGGCGCGTTGAAGTAGCAGGTGATGAAGTCGTCAAGGTCGTCGGGGGTGACGATGCCGTTGCGGTCAAAGTCGGCGACACAGGCAGGGGCCGGGGGCGTGTTCGGAACCGGGAGGCCGGGGACGGCGAGCGACGCGACCGTTCCGGGCTTGAAGAGGGCGATGCTGCCTGCGCCGGTCACAGGGGCCGCGTTGGTGGTGAAGCCGAAGTTGTAGGTGGTGGCGAAGCGGATGGCGTTGGCGTTGGGGTTGCTGGCGAAGGGGGCGGCGGCGAAGGTGAGGGTGTCGCCGCTGCGTGTCGCGGTCCAGGCGTCGTTGGCGAAGGGCTCGCCGGAATGGGAGCGGGGATGGCGGAAGGTGAAGTCGCGGAAGGAGGCGGTGCCGGGAAGGGGAAGGGAGAAGCTGCCTGCGCCGCGGTGGGAGTTGAGGTTGAAGACGGCGTATTCGTAGCGCCAAGCGCCGTCGGTCAGCGGCGTGGTCTTGACGGCGACGACATAGCGCGAACGGAGGAAGGTGTTGGGGAAGGCGGCGCTTGGGTTGGGAGTTTCGTCATGGTCAACGTTGACGAGCGTGACGGCGGGATCGATGGCGCGCCACCGGGCGAGGGCGGGCTCGACAAGCGTTCCTGACCCCGTGAGTGTGGGGTTGGCGGTCCCGCCGTTGATGTTGATCTCTTGAACCGAGGCGTTGTTCATGGCGTTGAACGCCACCGTCTGTCCCGGCCGGACATACTGGGCATCATCGGGAAGATAGATGACAGTCTCAGCAAAGAAGCGCGTGCCGGCGGGCTGGGCCACGACGTCGACCGTCGGGACCTGGATGCGGCCGCGGACGGTCGCGTCGCCTGTGGACCCGCCGGGATTGACGGTGAAGTAACCGGTCTGCGGGTTGGCGGTGCTGCGCGGGCCGAGCAGCGACTGTGACCCATTGAGGCCGGAGCCGTAGGGATCCGCACAGTTGACGCCCATGCGGCCGCTGCCGCCGTTCTGGCATGTACCGCAGGTGCTGTTGGTGGTCTGGATGGGGCCGTTCACGTGCTTCATCCACCCTTGACCGACCTGCTCAAAGCGCTGGAAGCGGCCGCTCACGTCGGTCTTCAGCCGGAAGATGTTCTGAGCGATGATGATGCGCGTGAGGGGCGAGGAGATGAGCACCACCGCGGGTTGATCGCCGCGGTTACAGGCGGTGGAGCCGATGGCGTATGCGGTGGTGGTCCCCGCGGCATCGGTGCCGAAGCGCGAGATGCTGCCGAAGTTGGTGTTGGCCATGTCCGGGCCGACCGCCTGGGCGAAGGCCATGGAGGCGGTCGCGAGCGCGGGGAGCGCGGCGGCGAGGGTCACAGGACCGAATCGACGGGACCGAGGGGATGCAGGCATGACGGGCTCCTCTTGAAGCGAGGGCGACCGAACCGGTGCGAGAACCGCACTTGCCCCTCGCGAAGGAGGGAGCGTGGCCGCCGCGGGGACGGCGGTGGTCGGCGCAACTCCCCGGTCATCTGGACGGCACGCACCGCACAGGCCCGGGGCGGGTACTGACCCACGAGGGAGCATGATACCTCGTGGGTCCACGCGAAGGAGGGGAAACCCCGGCCGGGTCATCCGGTGGGGGTCAGGAGCTCGTGGATCCGGGCAAGGTGATAGTCATCATGCTCGGCGGTGAAGACGCCGACGTCGATGGCCCGCATCTGCACCTTCAGGCGCGGGTGGAGTGCGCTGACGGCGAGCTCAGTGGCCGAGAGGCCCTCGAGCCACGCGATGAGCCGGGCCCGTTCGCGGCGGAGGTCGGCCATGATCGTGCTGAGGGGTTTCTCGTTGTGCCCTGCGGCCCAGGTGCCGGGGTTGGCGAGGTCCGCCCCGCGCAGGACGGTCACGCCGTGCTTCAGTTCGTCAAGCCGCGCGAGGTGAAGGGCCTCAAGATCGACAAGGTGGCCGATGTTTTCCTGTATGGACCATGCCTCGCCGTTGCCGACTCGGGGGCGGCGGATCATGACCTCATGGGCGACGCCACGGACTTTCTCATCGATCCGGGCGGCGGTCCCGCGGAGTCGCTCGGCGAGACAGGCGAAGCGCGCGACGGGCATGTCAAAGACGAAGATGCGAGTCGGCCATTTTTCGAGCATGATTCACCCTCCGCCGCAAGGCACTTGGTGCGGCAGGGCAGCGTACGCGAGGTGTGGAGCGCGAAAGAAAAAGGCCCCCGCGAGGTGCGGGGGCCTTGGTGGGGGTCAGAGTGTGCGGGGCAGGAGCGCGCCGGGCGCGATCAGGCCTTCATCTTCTCGGCCTTCTTGCGGGCATCGGCAAGGGTGCCGACGTACATGAAGGCGCCTTCGGGGAGGTCGTCGCCTTCGCCGTTGCAGATGCGCTCGAAGCTGTCGAGGCACTCGTCGAGCGAGGTGGTGACGCCGGGGAAGCCGGTGAAGACCTCGGCGACGTAGAAGGGCTGCGAGAGGAAGCGCTCGATCTTGCGGGCCCGGGCGACGGTCTGCTTGTCGTCCTGGCTCAACTCATCGACACCGAGAATGGCGATGATGTCCTGGAGGTCCTTGTAGCGCTGGAGGATGATCTGGACGCGCCGGCTGACGCGGTAGTGCCGCTCGCCGATGATGCCGGGATCGAGGATGCGGCTGGTCGAGGAGAGGGGATCGACGGCGGGAAAGATGCCCTTTTCGGCGATGCCGCGGGCGAGGGTGACGAAGGCGTCAAGGTGACCGAAGGCGGTGGCGGGGGCGGGGTCGGTGAGGTCGTCGGCCGGGACGTAGATGGCCTGGACGGAGGTGATTGCGCCCTTGGAGGTGGAGGTGATGCGTTCCTGGAGCGAGCCCATCTCGGTTGAGAGGGTGGGCTGGTAGCCGACGGCGCTCGGCATGCGGCCGAGGAGGGCCGAGACTTCCGAACCGGCCTGGGTGAAGCGGAAGACGTTGTCGACGAACATCAGGGTCTCTTTGCCGGACTCGTCGCGGAAGTTCTCGGCCATCGTGAGGCCGGAGAGGGCGACGCGAAGGCGTGCACCGGGGGGCTCGTTCATCTGGCCGAAGACCATGGCCACCTTGTCGATGACGTGGGACTTCTTGCCGGTAGAGTCGATGTACTCGGCCTCCTTCATTTCGCGCCAGAGGTCATTGCCCTCGCGGGTGCGCTCGCCGACGCCGCAGAAGACGGAGTACCCACCGAAGTTGCGGGCGACGCGGGCGATCATCTCCTGGATGATGACGGTCTTGCCGACGCCGGCGCCGCCGAAGAGCCCGATCTTGCCGCCACGGACGAAGGGGCAGAGGAGGTCGATGACCTTGATGCCGGTTTCGAGGATCTCGGTCTTGGGGTTCAGCTCGCCGAACTCGGGCGGGGCCTTGTGGATGGGGGACCGTTTGGCGGTGGTGACCGGGCCGCCCTTGTCGATGGGCTCGCCAAGAAGATTGAAGACACGCCCAAGAACGCCCTCACCGACGGGGACCGACACCGGTCCGCCGGTATCAAGGCAAGTCATGCCGCGGCGGAGGCCGTCGGTCGTGCCGAGGGCGACGAGCCGGACGCGCCCACCGCCAAGGTGCTGCTGCACTTCGCCGGTCAGATCAAGGTGACCGGTGGGGGTGTCGGCGCTGATGGTGACGGCGTTGTAGATCTCCGGGAGCGCACTCTCGGGGAACTGGGCGTCGAACGTTGAGCCGATGACCTGGGTGATCGTGCCGCTGTTGGCCATGAGTGCGCGTCCTTCTGACGGGTCGATGGAGAGGTGGACCAGACCCCGAGAACCGGATCCGAACAAAGTGCGATCTTTGTCGGGGTTTTGGGGGGCGGAAGTATACCAGCGCGTGCGCGCATTGGCCGTGCATCGCGCGAGTTCGAAGCAGGGGTCGAGCTGAACGAAGCGACGCGCAAACGACGGAGCGAGTGGCTTGATGGTGTCGGCGAATGATGTTACCGGACTTGGGTCGTCAGGGGATTCCTCTCGACCGTGCAACTTCGGACTTTCCCTGCGGGTTGGGTTGTCCCCTTGCGTGGCGAGGGCACAATCCTCATTGAGTGTCGTGTCGATGAGCGCGCCCACAGTGGGCGTGTCGTCGGCCTTGTCGTTTGGCCTTCGGGGAGTGATCGAGATGTTCAACAAAGTGATGTTGTCGGCGCTCGCCGCCGGGGTGCTTGCGCAGGGAGCCGCGGGGCAGGTGCGCATTACGGAGTGGATGTATCAGGGGGCGAACGGCGAGTTCATTGAGTTCACGAACCTGGGGCCGGACCCGGTGAACATGGCGGGGTGGAGCTTTGATGATGACAGTCGTATTGCGGGGGTCATCGACCTGAGCGGCTTCGGCGTGCTGCAGCCGGGGCAGTCGGCCATCCTGACCGACGCGGTGGCGGCGGACTTCATGACGGCGTGGGGGCTCGCGGGCGTGCCGGTCATTGGCGGCAACTCGGCGGGACTCAGCCGCAACGATGAGATCAACCTCTTTGACAACTTCAGCGTGCTGGTGGCGCGGCTGACGTATGGGGACCAGAACATCGTGGGGACGCCACGGGCGCAGAACCGCTCGGTGAACATCCCCTTGGCGGACTACGGCGTGACGACCGCGCAGACGACCTGGGTACTTTCCACGGTGGGGGACGGGTTTGGCTCGCGGGCCTCGACCGGCGCGGATGTGGGGACGCCGGGAACGGCGACCATTCCGGGGCCGGGGGCGGCGGTGCTGGCGCTGGCGTGGACGGTGGTGGCGGGGCGGCGGCGGCGCTGAACGGTCGTTGAGTCAATCGCCGTGTTGAGCGCGCAACTTGGCCGAGAGGCGGAGCAGGAGCGCGACGCGCTCGAACTCGTTGAGCCACTCCTGCTGGGCGGCGTGCTGTTCATCGTCGGGGATGGGCGCGCCCGGGACGGGGCAGGCGGGGCCGAGGGTGCGCTCGGCGATGGCGCGGTAGCGCGAGAGCGTGCGGTCGCCGAGAATGGAAACGAAGTCGAAGTCCTCGTTCATGAAGATGACGGTGGGGACTCGGCGGCCGCCGCAGATGCGGAACGCATCGGTAATGTCGGTGTGGGCGTCGCGTTCGAGGAGTCGCAGGTGGATGCCGGGGTCGCGTTCGCCCGGCCCGGCGGGTCTCGCGGCGGCGATGGCGACGAGCATGGGGACCTGCTGAACGCAATCACCGCACCAGGTGCCGGAGAGGCAGAGGACGTTGAGGCGGCGGGCGAAGGAGCGGACGAGTTCGGCCTGGGCAGGCGAGAGCACGGCGCGGGCCTGCGAAGCGTCCCAGCCCGCCCGTTCGTGGGGTTTGGCGTGGGCGATGTAGTCGGCGAAGGGCTGGCCGGCCTCAAAGGCGCGGCGGAGGAGTGCGGGTGAGAGCATGCCGGAGGGTAAGGCGAGAGCGCGTCAATGCCGCTCGGCGTCGGTCTTGGGGCCCAAGGGCCAGAGGTCGCTCGGCTCACCGTTGATGTGGGATCCACCCTGGTGGACGGCGCGCATGGACTTGAGGAAATCGAAGGGGAAGTGGAAGGTGGGGCGGGTGAGCTGGTCGAGGGTGGCCATGTGCTCGGGCATGAGCGAAACATCGAGGGCCTTGATGTTCTCAGCGAGTTGGTCGAGGGTGCGAGCGCCGATGATGGTCGAGGAGACGCCGAGGCGCGACTGGACCCAGGCGAGGGCGATCTGGCCGGGGGTGGCGTGGCACTGGCGGCTGATGGACGCGAGGGCATCGCACACGGCCCAGGCGCGGTCGTCGAAACGGCGGGCGTTGTGTTCGCTGCGGCCGATCTTGGTCGCCGTTCCGGCGAGGGAAGCGGCCACGGACTCGCGGGTGTGCTTGCCGGAGAGGATGCCCCCTTTGAGGGGTGACCAGGGTGTGACCCCCATGCCCATTTCAAGGGCCATGGGGATGAGCGCGCCCTCGACCGTCCGTTCAAGAAGCGAGTACTCGATCTGGATGGCGATGAGGGGCGTCCAGTCGCGCAAGTTGGCGATCATCTGGGCCTGTACGCATTTCCAGGCGGGGGTGTCGCTGAAGCCGATGTACCGGACTTTGCCAGCGTGGACCAGATCATCAAGGGCGCGCATGGTCTCTTCGATGGGGGTGTGCGGGTCCTCAAAGTGCATCCAGTACAGATCGACGTAGTCGGTCTGCAGGCGGCGGAGGGAGTTCTCAAGCTGCTGGTAGATGCCCTTGCGGTGAGCACCGCCGGCGTTGGGGTCGCCGGGGTAGAGGTTGCCCATGAACTTGGTCGCGATGACGGCGCGGTGGCGCTTCCCGGGGTGGCTGCCGAGGTGGTCGCCGATGATCTTCTCGCTGTGACCCTTGGTATAGATGTTGGCAGTATCGATGAAGTTGCCGCCCCGGTCGAGGTAGGCATCGAGGATGCGCTTGGAGGTCGTCGGATCAGTCCCGAACCCCCAATCGAGCCCGAAGGTCATGGTCCCGAGAGCGAGCGGTGAGACCCGCAGACCGGACCGGCCGAGTGTGATGTAGTGGTTCAAGGCCATAGGGCAATGTACCACCCGGGCTAACACCGGACAACAACGCGCAGGTTCTGCACCTTGGTGCGCTGCACATGCGCGGGCCGGGGCCAACGGGCGGTGTGAAGGGCCCGCTGGGCCGGGTGGAAGCCGCCTTCGGTCCGGCACGCGGCTTGTTCCACACCTGCGCCCCGATGTACGCCCTCATACCCAATCCGCGCGACCGCCAACCCCCGGATCAAAGCCCGGAGGCCGGGCCTCGGGAGGCCCCGCCGGGGACGGATTACTCGCGCGTGGGGGCGCAGGTGACCGCGTTGGCCCGAGCACTTGCCGGTCAAACGACCGCGGCTGCGTGTCGCCGTGTGTACGCGAAGGCGGTTGGGCCGAGCGCACCTCAGAGAAAAGGAGGGAAGCCATGAACTACGGCTTGTACATGGCGGCCTCCGGTACGCTGGCGAACCTGCACCGGATGGACGTGATCTCGAACAACCTTGCGAACACTGAGACGCCGGGCTTCAAGCCGATGGTGGCGTCGCTGCGGCAGCGCGAGGCGGCGCGGATCGAGGACGGGTTGACGACGCTCCCTTCCAACGCGCTGCTCGAGCGGTTGGGCGCAGGCGTGATGATCATGCCGCACGCACTGTCGATGGCGCAGGGTGCGCCGGAACGAACGAGCCGCCCGCTTGACGTGGCGGTGAGCGGGCCGGGGTTTTTGGTAGTGCAGCCGCGGGGCGGTGCGGGCAACGGCGAGAGCCCGGACGCTGTGCAACTGACGCGCGATGGCCGACTGACGCTCGACAAGACGGGCCGGCTTGTGCATCAGGCAACGGGGCACCCGGTGCTTGACGAGGCGAACCGGCCGATCGAGGTGTCGGCGGATGAGCCGGTGACGATCTCGCGCGATGGTGCGGTTCGACAGGGCGAACGGACGGTGGCGAAGCTGCAGGTGGTGACGGTCGAGAACCCGGCCCGGCTGCGGCCGCTGGGGAACGGCCTCTTGGGGGCGGCGCCGACGGTGATGGCCAAGCGGCGGGCGGTGCCGGCGACGCTGATCGCCGGTTCATACGAGCGCTCGGCGGTTGACGCGGTGCGGACGATGACGGAACTCTCCTCCGCGGAGCGGGCCGTGGGGGCGACGCTCAAACTCATTCAGTATCAGGATCAGATGATGGATCGCGCGATCAACGGGCTGGGCCGCGTCGCCTGATCCTGCCTTTCTGCCGGACCTTGACCGGGGAGACTACATGGCCATCGTCGCACTGCAATCCGCCGCATCGGGCCTCTCGGCGCTCAACACCTCGCTTGACGTGATCGCCAACAACCTGGCGAACGTGAACACTGAGGGGTTCAAGGCGTCGCGGACGAACTTCCAGGACCTCTTGTACATCGAGCGGATCCAGCCGGGCGTGCAGAACGCGCTGAACCAGCAGAACCCCGAGGGGCTCTTTGTGGGCTTGGGGACGCGCGTCTCAGGGACGACACTCGACTTCAAGCCCGGCGCGCCGCTGAACCGGAACCGCGAACTCGACGTGCTTATCGATGGGACGGGGTTCTTCCGCGTGGAGGCGGACGACCGCATCGCGGGTGGCATCGCGTACACACGGTCGGGTGACCTGAACATCAACTCCGACGGTGAACTGGTGATCGGCAATGACCCGGGGCGGCGGCTCGATCCGCCTGTCACTGTGCCGGCGGACATCCGGGGCCCGATCTCGATCTCGAGCAGCGGCGAGGTCTTCGCGCGGACGGGGAACAACGCGGCGGCGACCAAGATTGGTGATATCCAGGTCGCGGCGTTCATCAATCAGGGTGGTCTGCGTCCGCTGGGGGACAACCTCTTCGAGCAGACGGAGGCCTCGGGCCCGCCGATCGATGGGGAGCCGGGGGTGGATGGGCGTGGGATCCTGCGGCAAGGGCAGATCGAGGGCTCGAATGTCGACCCGACGCGCGAACTGATCGAACTGATCCGCACGCAGCGTGCGTTTGAGATGAACTCCAACACCATCCGCACTGCGGATGAGACGCTGCGAACGGTCTCGCAGCTCAAGCGTTGATGAGGGGCGGGGCGGGGGTGGAGGCGGCGTGAATCGCGCGGTCGATGGTGGCGGGTCGTTTTCATGCGTGTGCTTCCGGTGGTCATCATGGTGCTGGTCGCTCTGGTCTTTGGGCCGGTGGCGATGGCGCAGACGGCGGTGCGGCTTCGGGCCAGTGCGCAGTTGGTGGCGGGGGCGGCCGTGCGGCTTGCGGATATCGCGACGATCACGGGCCCGGATGCCGAGCGGCTGGGCGCGAGTGTGGTGGTGCCGATCGGGACCGGGCGGGGCGAGGTGACGCTCAGCGACGTGCGGGGCGCGCTCGGGGGGGCGGGGGTCAACTGGGGCCAGGTGACATTGAGCGGGCGCGGGTGTGTGCTGCAGGCGCCCGCTGCGCCGGCCAGGCCGCTGGCGCCGGCGCCGAAGGAGACGCGCGGGGCGCGGCCGGAGGTTGTCGATTGCTCGCAGCCGGCGACTGTGCGCACGATGATCGCGCAGCGCATCGCAGCGAATCTGAAGATCACGCCCGAACAACTGCGGCTCAAGTTCATGCCCGCCGGGGAAACCGACGGGGGGCTGCTCGACCGTGCAATCGCCCCCGGCGAACGGACCGAGGTGCAGGCGGGGGCGACGGTGGGGGCAGGGGGCGTGGGTGCGGCGGGGCGGATGCCGGTGCGCGTGACGGTGCTGAACAACGATCAGGTGCTTGCCTCCGGGACCATCAATGTCGATGCGCTGGTGGAGCGCCCATGTGTGTCGTTGTCCGAAGCGGTCGATCGTGACCGGGTGCTGACGGCCGATGTGCTGTTGGTGCAGACGCAGTGGGTTGTCCCTTCAGCACCCGCGCCGCTGACGCTCGAAGATGTTCTGAACCGGCCGACCTCGCGCCGCCGGCGCGCCGGCGAGGTGCTTGACCGGAGCGACGTGCAGTCGCCTCTTCTCGTCCGCAAAGGGGACGAGGTGACGGTGCAGTGCTTTACCGGGTCGATCTCGATCGAGACCCGGGCGTTCGCACTGGCGGACGGACGACTGGACGAGACGATCTCTCTCGCGCTTGACAAGACCAAGGACCGCAAGCCCTTTACGGCCCGCGTGAGCGCGCGGGGACGGGCGGTGCGGATCGATTCGGGCGCCGCGGCTGCTGCGCCCTCTCTCCCGGAACCCCCCGCGCGGAGCGCGACCAAGAGGACCACGCGCCAATGAACCTGTGGCTGTCTTTCGTTGTGTCATCGGGCGGGTCTGTGCGCGCGCTGGCCGCGGGGTGTGCGGTTGTGCTTAGTGCTGGGCAGGCCTCGGCCCAGAGTCTCTTTCAGCGTTCGCCCCAACCCGCGCCGCCCGCTGCTCCGGCACCGGCCGCGCCTCCGGCGGGCGGGCCGACCACGCCGATGCCGACAGAGGGGCCGACCGCCCGCGCGGGGATGACGCTGGGCGAGGCATCCTTGTACATGGTGACGGTGCCCAAGCCGCGAACGTATCAGAAGCACGACAAGATCGAAGTGATCATCAACGAGACGAGTCTGCAGAAGAGCGAGCAGTCGCTCGAGACGCAGAAGAAGTATGACCTGAAGGCGGAGCTCTCGCAGTTTCCGAGTCTGAAGCGCCTGCTGGAGGATGCGACGATCGCCGACGGGATCGGTGCGGGTCCGGGGCTCGGCATCAACAGTGATTCGAGTTTTCAGGGGGATGGAACGTCCGAGCGCAAGGACCGATTCACGGCCCGGATCTCGGCCCTGGTGATCGACGTGAAGCCGAACGGCTCGCTGGTGATCGAAGCGACGGAGACTCAGCAGTTTGACGCTGAGACCAAGACGCTGGTGGTCTCCGGGTTGTGTGACCCGAAGGACATCACCAAGGAGGGGACAGTGCAGTCGAGCCAGCTCGCGGGGCTCATCATCAAGGTCAACCACGAGGGTGCGCTCAAGGAGAGCAGCGAGAAGGGGATCATCACCCGCATCTTCGATGCGATCTTTGACTTCTGACCCCGGCGCCAAGGTTCAGTCCGCACGGTGAACAAAGCCAAGCCCCGCTCCAGGATGCACGCGGCCGTCGGCCCCGGTGAGCAGGCACCCATGGTCGTCGCATCGCTCGACAGACCCGATGCGCGTGATCGGCGTGCCGGTGACGGGGCAGTGCGTCGGGAGCGTTCCTGCTGCGGTGAAGAGCAGTTCATAGTCCTCTCCGTCGCCCGCCGCGGCCAGCCGGTCCGAGAGGCCCGCGTGCAGGGGGATCAACGGGGCTTCGATCACGAGCCGCGCTCCCGAGGCAACGCCGATGCGGTGGGCATCGAGCCCCAGACCATCGGAGAGGTCGATCATGGCGGTAAGCGCGGGGCCGAGGGACCCGGCGAGCCAGGCACCTTCCTCCACTCGCGGGGTGAAGGAGAGATGGCGGCCTGAGGCGAAGGCACCACCGATGCGGCCTGTGACAAAGACACATCGCCGGGTCGGGCCCCACTGCGCAGAACGGGCCCGCGAGCGGGGTGGGGTGCACCGCCGACGGTGACGGTGAGCACGAGCGGGCCGGAGGTCGCAGCGATATCGCCGCCGACGAGGGGTGCGCCGAAGGTGAGGGCCAGGCGACGCATGGCTTCGAAGAGGGCGCCCGCGAGTGAGTCACTGAGCCCAGCAGGGAGGGCGGCGGTGGCAAGGGCCCAGCGCGGACGCCCGCCCATGGCCGCGATGTCCGAGATGCTGCGAGCGATGGCCTTGTGGGCGACGGCGTGGAAGGGTGTTCCTGGCGTGCCCCGGGGGCCGTCGCTGGCGATCAGCGGCCCGATGAAGTGCCGACTTTCGATGACCTGATCGACGGTCAAGAGTGTCTGCACGCCGCCGTGCTCGATCACGGCGCAGTCGTCCCCTGGGCCGACGATGACGCCTTCACCCACCGTGCCGCTTGTGATGATCTGGGCCAGAAGGCGGGATTCGTCCATAGGTCATCCAAGCGTAGTGAAGGACCAGATGGTCACGAATCCGGGCCGGACCGCCGATCTATGGGGGGTGGTCCTTGTCAAGGCGCTCTGCTCACATGCACTCTGAACCCTCACTTCCGAACTGGATGCCGCGGCTGCTCCGCGTGGTGCTGCTGGCGCTGCTGGCGATGTACCTGGCGCAGACGGCTTCGCCCCTGCGTATCAACGACGATGCTGTGCTGCTGCTGCGCATGACGGCGGCCGCGACCGACGGCAAGGGTGTCAATCCACCGGAGGTGTCGAGCCATCTGCCGATCGGGTATCCGCTGCTGCTGAGCGGGTTCGAGCGGGCCGGAGTGCTGCGGCCAGCGACGATCGTGCTCATCAATCTTGCCGCGGCGGTGGCGGCGACGCTTGCCGGCGTGTGGTTGCTGCGGCGCTCGGTGGGGCTCTCGCAGGGCGCTGCGCTGCAGGCGGTGACACTGGCGGGAATGTCGTGGGTGCTGGTGAAACATGCCGCGCTGCCGGTGACGGACGTGGTCTATATGGGGTGGTCGCTGGCCGCGCTGTGGGCGATGTCGCGGGCATGTGACTCCTTGGCACCGTGCACGGGTCTTGCGCGCTGGCGGTGGTTGGGGCTGGCGCTCCTGCTGCTTGGTGCTGCGATCTTGACGCGCACGAATGGGCTGGCGCTGGTTCCTGCGCTGCTCTGGGCGTTCATTGGGGGCGCGAAGGGGGCTGGCGCGGCGTACAACGCGCTGAGGGCGCGGCGGCTGGCGCTTCCGGTACTTGTGGTGGTGATGATCGCCGCAGCGGTGCCGGCGGGAGTGGCGCTTTCACGCTCGGTCTACTTTGAGGCGTTCCTGCGGCAGCATGGTGCGGCGAGCGTTACGGAGGCCGCCGGTCAGGCGGCGTATTGGCGCGGGCTGGAGGCGGGGCAGGTGGCGCTCAACACATCGGCAGCGACCATCTCTTCTGTCTCCGCGCCGGTGCTGGCGCGGCTCGGTGCCGACCCAGCCGCGGCGGAGCCCCTGAGCAACGGCGTGCTTGTGGTGGCTGGGGCACTCCTGCTGCTGGCGGCGGCGGCCGGGATGTTGATGGCCCGTCGTGCCCTCACGCCTCTGCATGTCTATCTGCTGGCGTATGCCGCGCTGCTCGCGGCGTGGCCGTTTCAGGATCCGCGGTTTCTGCTGCCGGTGCTGGCGCTCGTGTTTGGCGTGGCGATTCGCGGGGTGCAGCCGCTGATGCGGTGGCTGCCGCTGCGCGTGGGTGCTGCGGCGTATGTGCTGGTGTATGGCGCCTTGTGCGTGTTCGCGTGTGTGTTCACCTCGCGGCTGAGTTTCGCAGGCGACCGCTTCCCTTCCATCTATGGAAGCGGGCGATATGCCAACACGTACCGGGCTGCTTTCAACCAGCCGATCAACACGGCGAGCGAGTTCGGCGTCATGCCTGAGGCCCTTGAGGTGCTCAAGCGCTATGAGCCGCGGGCCCGGCGGGCGTGGCAACTTGATCGGCCGTGAATGGCGCGCGGGGGGGCTGGTCGAAGGGCGGACTGGGCGGGATGCTGCCCATCACGCACTTGGGCGCCGGAAGACGCGGAGTTCGTGGCCGTACCAGTATCGCGTGATGCTCGCGCGGTGTTCAACGGTGAGGCCGCACCCGGCGGCCCAGAGTTCAACCTGCTCGATCGGTGCGGGGTGGATCCACTGCCGGGCCATGATGAGGTCATGCAGCCGGTTGGTGGCGGCCCGCCAACGTGGGCGGCGGCACATGTCCTTGTAGAGGAGGATGCCGCCGGGCTTCACGCGGGCGCATGCCG
Organism: Phycisphaerales bacterium; assembly: GCA_052388255.1. Taxonomy (GTDB): domain Bacteria; phylum Planctomycetota; class Phycisphaerae; order Phycisphaerales; family UBA1924; genus JAEUIX01. The sequence goes on along the minus strand of JBQTIJ010000337.1, from coordinate 5,927 downwards.
TCTCGATCACCCCGCGCTGGTGAGCCGGGGCCACATGGTGGATGACATCGATGATCGAGACGACATCGAACTGAACTGGGTCGCTTGGCCAGGGGCGCGAGGCATCCAACCGTTCGAAGTGCAAGACACTGCCACGGTCAGCAAGGGCCCGGCGGGCACCCTCCGCGGCGGCGATGGCGCGGGAAGAGGAATCGAACCCCACGCCGAGCGTGAGTTGCTGCCGGGCGGCAAGGAGTGAGAGAAGGAGCCCGCCGCCACACCCGACATCGAGCAGGGTTGCGCCGGTGGGAACGTGGGGGAGGAGGAGTTCGAAGGGGGAGATGAACGGGCGGTAGCGCTGCATGAGGCGGAGGAGGCGCGGGCCGCTCTGATAGAGCGTGGCGGCGGTGGCGGAGAGCTCCGCCGGGGTGATGGAAGGGCGGAGGAGGCCAGGGGGGTGGGGGGGGCCGGGGGCTCCGGGGTGGTGGCTGGGGTGGGGGATGGAGGAAGGCGACTTCATATGCTTCGCCGATGCACGTCCGGTAGGTCAGGAACGCCGATAGACCCTTCATCTTCGGATGAACACTGCCCCCGATCAACTCGCCGACGGATCCGCCCCCTCGCGGGGTGCGGTTTTGGCATTGAACGCGCCGGGGGCGCTGCTGCGGCTGGCCCGGCCGCACCAATGGGTGAAGGGCGCGTTTGTGCTCATCGGCCCGCTGTACGGCTTTGTGTTCATGCGCGAGGCGTTGTGGGCGACGGTGGCGTGCGTGCTGGCGGCGTTTTGCGCGTTTGCGTTCGCCTCGAGCGCCTGCTACATCATCAACGACCTGAAGGATATTGACGCCGACCGGGCCCACCCGCGCAAGAAGCGGCGCCCGCTCGCGAGCGGAGAGGTGACGCCGCGTGGCGCGATCGCGCTGGCCTGCGGGCTGGGGGTGCTCGCGGCGGCCGCGGTGGGGTCGATCGGGCTGACGGGGCTCCCCGGGGCGAACAACGCCGCGCTGTGGGTGGGGGCGACGGTGTTGCTCTACTCAGCAAACGTGATCGCGTACAGCGTGTATCTGAAGCACAAGATCATCGCGGATGTGATTTCGCTTGCGCTCGGGTTCGTGCTGCGGGTGCTGGGGGGGTGTGCCTCGGTGTGGGTGCAGCCGTCGAGCTGGCTGCTGAATGTCACGCTCTTCGCGGCCATGTTTCTGGCGCTCGGCAAGCGGCTGGGGGAACGCCGGACGATGGGGGAAGCGGTAGCCCAGGTGCGCGGGGTGCAGGCGCTCTACACCGACACGCTGCTTCAGATGCTGGTGGTGGTGACGGGTGTGGCGACGCTGATGACCTACGCCGGGTATGTGCAGGCGATGGGGGAGAAGTACCACGCGGGGTTCAACCTGCTGTGGCTGACGATTCTGCCTGCCACGTATGGCCTGCTGCGGTGCCTCGTGATGCTGGAGAAGGGGGTCTACGACGACCCGACGGAACTGGCCCGCAAGGACCGGGCCTTCCAACTCGCGGGGCTGGTTTTTGTGTTGATCACGGTGACGTTGATGGTTGCGTTCCGACGCTGAGGCGAGGCCCGACGCTGAGTAGAGCCCCGACGCTGAGGCCCGGCCCGGCGCTGAGGCGCGACCGGCCGCGGGAACTATGCTTGGCGATGCCCCGTGCGAAGAAGAGTCCGAGCGCTGCCCTTCGGTCACCACCCGAACGCACACCCGATCATGCACCAGATCAGGCACCACAGGGCCCGCTCGCTCGGCCCAAGGGGACGCCCAGCGGCGGCAGCGTGCCACGGCCGGATTTCGCCCTGGCGGACCCGGATGCACGGTTCTATGTGGGGGATTGTCGAGCCAAGATGGCGGCGATCCCCGAGGTGCGGAAGGGGGAGATCGATCTGGTCTTCGCTGATCCACCCTTCAACTGGAACCGGGCGTATGACCAGTGGGACGACAGCATGCCGCGCGAGGATTACCTGCAGTTCACGCGGGACTGGCTCGATCTCTGCGTAGATGGCCTGAAGCCAACGGGCTCGATGTGGGTCAATATCCCCGACGACACCGCGGCGGAGATCGTGGTGCATCTCAAGGCCCGCCGGATGCACATGGTGAACTGGTGCGTCTGGCACTATCGCTTCGGGCAAAACCGCAAGAGCGGGTTCATCAACAGCAAGGTCCACGCGCTCTATTTCTGCAAGGACCCGGCGGCGAGAACGTGGAACCCGGAGAGCATCCTTGAACCCTCTGATCGCGCGTCCACGTATTACGACGTGCGGACCACGGCGAAGGCCGACGGCATGCCCCCGGGAATGCGCGTGCCCCTCGATGTGTGGTATGGGAAGTTCTGGGGGCGCGTTCAGGGGACAAGCGCCGAGCGGCGGCCGAACCACGACAACCAGTTGCCCGAGATCTATCTCGAACGTGTGGTGCGGTGTTCGAGCAACGAGGGGGACCTGGTCCTTGATCCCTTTATCGGGAGCGGCACCACGGCGGTGATGGCCCGGGCCCTGAAGCGGCGCTTCATTGGGACGGAGTTCAGCAAGGCCAACGCTGCGAGTGCGTTCGAGCGGCTTCAGCACGGCCCGGCCCGGCCGCTCGGTGAAGGGCTGAACGCCTCAACCGCCATCTTCGAGGGTCGCAAGGCGGGCGCCAAGGTGCTGGCGCGGCAGGGGCATCTGATTGAGCCGCGGGCGCTGCATTCTCGAACGGGATGAACCGCGGCACGGAGGTGTGGCCATGGCCGGGACAAAACAACCAGGTGGGGAACCCGTGGAACCGACCGAGCCCACAGGCGGGGGCGAGGCGGAGGGCGGAGAGTGGCGGCCGCCGATGCCGCCGAGTGCGGATGATCCGCGGCTGGCGATCCCGCCGGAACTTCGAAAGTCGTTTCGCACGGAGAAGGAGGGGGGGCGCGGGGCTCCAAGCGCGACCTCCACCGTGGCGGAGATGGGGAAGGCGTGGGGGACCGCGATGGAGTTCGTGTTCACGATCATCGGCTGCGGGGTGCTGGGGTACTTCTTTGACCGGTGGCAGGCGACGGGGTCGTCGGCAGGGGTGATGGTGGGGCTCGCGGCGGGGTTCGCGTTTGCGCTGTACAAGATCATCCGGACGACGCAGAAGCAGGAGGCGATGGAGAAGGCGCAGCGCGAGAGGCGATAGCGGAAGGTCCAGACGAATGCCGTACGGGTGGTCGCGGGAGGGGCTTTGTGGGGGTGAGCCGGCGCGCTCTGGCAACTTTTGATCGTGGTTGCGGCTATCCTTGGGCCCGCTTTTTTGGGCACCCGTGACGGGGTGACCGACGCGGCATTTCGGTACCTGAAACGACCCCCTCGCCATGCCGTTCACCCCCACCATCCCGAAAGCCCGCTATGGCCTGATCATGGCCGGAACGACGCTGATCGCGGCGGGTGTGAGCGCGAGCGTGGCGGCGGTCCTGGGCGGCGATGGGACTGTGATTTTGAGCGTACTGACAGCGTTCCTGATCGGCTCGGTCTTCACGTTCATCCCGGCGATTGCCCGGGTGGGGCATGATCACTGGGGCGTGGTGGTGCTGTTCAGCGGGGTTTCGCGGTCGCTGCTGGTTCTGGCGATCGCGTATTCGGCCCTGCACAACAATCCGGACATGGTGGCCCGGCCGCTCTTCCTGGGGGCCGTCTCTGGAACGTTCCTTGTCCTGATGGCCGAGACCGCCGCGGCCGTGAGCATTCTTTCCAAGATCGAGCGCGAGCGTGTGGCGGCGAAAGCCGCGGCGACGACCGCGTAAGTGTGACCGTTTCTGGTTTTGTCCTTCTGAACTCCTCTGCAACCCGCCATGACGCATCTTCTTTCCGCCATGCTTGCTTCGGACGATCCGCTGGCCCACGTGGTCAACCACGCCGCTGTGAAGTCGGCCGATGGGTACTGGCTGTGGTCGGGGAATCAGGGGAACCTGGTGCTCTCGGGGTTGATTCTGGTGGTGGCGGGGATGTGGGCAGCGTCAAAGATCAAGACGGGGCCGAAGGAAGAGGGCTCGGAGGCGTTCGTCACCAAGAACCGCTTCGCCCACATGATCGAGGTGATCTGTGTCTACCTCCGCGAGGAGGTTGCCCGTCCGCTGCTGCATGACCGGACCGAGAAGTTGATGCCCTTCCTGTGGACGATCTTCTTCTTCATCCTTGCGAACAACCTGCTGGGCCTGACGCCGATCGGGGATCTCTTCCACGTGCTCGGGCACCTGCTCGGGGTCCACATCCCGTCGTTCGTGGGCGGGACAGCGACGCAGAATATCTGGGTGACGGGCACGCTCGCGGTGATCGCGGCGGTGGTGTTCAACGTGGCGGCGATTGTGCGCCTGGGGCCGGTGGGGTTCGTCAAGCACATGCTGGGCGGGCTGCCGATCTACATGGCCCCGATCGCACTCCTGCTGCTCATCATCGAGGCGGCGGGGCAGTTCCTGATCAAGCCGTTTGCGCTCGCGCTGCGTTTGTTCGCGAACATGACGGCCGGGCACGTCCTGATCGCGGCCCTGCTTGGCTTCGCGGGCTCGGCGATCCGGTCGGCATTTGACGGCGGCGGGTTCTTCGGCAACGGCACCATCACGGTGGTCTCGGCCGGTGCGGTGATCGCGGTGACGTTCCTTGAGCTCTTTGTCGCCTTCCTGCAGGCGTTTGTCTTTACGTTCCTGACGACGATCTTCATCTCACTGATGGACCATCACGACGAGCACGGCCACGAGCACGAGCATGGCCATGCCCACGGTCACGAGCACGCCCACGCGTGAACAACGGACCATTCTCGTCCGGCCGATCGGCCGGGCACGTCTTCCCCGCCCGTGCGGTTTCTGTCTTGAAAGGTGATTTGCATGACCAAGCTCTTGAATCTCGGTTTCTTCGCCGCCGCCAGCGCGGTGACCATCTTCCCCGCCGCGGCCATGGCTGCGGAAGAGGGCTCGTCGATCGGTAAGGGTCTCGCCGTGGTCGGCGGCGGCCTGGCGCTGATCGGTGGCGGTCTGGGCATCGGCCTTGTCGGCAAGGGTGCGGTCGAGTCGATCGCGCGTCAGCCCGAGGCCGCCGGCAAGATCCAGATCAACATGATCCTGGCGGCCGCGCTCATCGAAGGTGCGACCCTGTTCGCTGTCTTCGCGGGCTTCGGCGCCAAGTAACTCCTGAATGTTCGCACCCGTCGCCCCAGCGGGCGGCGGGTGTTTTCGGTCTCCGTGGTTCCCTCTCCTTCCGGCCTCTCTGAGTCTCCACCATGAACCGCTTCAGCATCCGCACCCTCGCGTCCTTTGTTGTCGTTCTGGCCCTGCCCGTGGTCGCGCTCGCGGCGGACGACGGGGAGAAGGTGGAAGCGATCGCCAGCGTGAAGCAGGGCGTCTACAGCGCCGTGACGGCGCTTGTGGTCTTCGGGATTGTCTTTGCGGTGCTGGCCACGAAGGTGTGGCCGACCATCACCAAGGCCCTTGACGAGCGCGCGGCCAAGATCGCCGGCGAGATCGACGCGGCGGAGGCGGCCCGGGCGCAGGCCAAGATGGCCCTTGAGCAGTACGAGCGCAACCTTGCCGATGCGCGGGCGGAAGCCCAGAAGATGCTGGAGAATGCCAAGGTGCAGCAGCTCGCCCAGACCGCCGCCCTCAAGGCCCAGGCCGACAAGGAACTCGGCGAGATGAAGGACAAGGCGATGCGTGAGATCGATGCCGCGAAGAAGGTCGCGCTGGGCGAGATTCACAGCCAGGCCGCTGACCTTGCCTCGCTCGCCGCGGCCAAGATCCTGCGGCGCGAGATCAACCGTGGCGACCAGCAGCGGATGGTCGACGAGTGCCTCGCGGAAATGAAGGCCTGAAGCCCCCCACGCGGTCCTGTTCGCACACGCCTCCACCGCCACGAGCATCATCATGCCCCTTACCGAAGTCCAGCCCAACGCCGTCACCGGCATCTACGCCCAGTCGCTCTTTGAGCTTGCGAACGCCTCGGGCGGCCA
>JBQTIJ010000336.1:0-3610 GCA_052388255.1 Phycisphaerales bacterium | reverse complement strand
GAGATGGCCTTCAAGCAGGAGCCCGTGAACAAGATCCGCCACGCCGCCATCAACAACGGCATGCGCCCGCTCGTGGAGGACGGCAAGATCAAGGTCCTCAGGGGCATGACCACCCCCGACGAAGTCGCCCGATCGACGCAGGTCGAGGGGCTGGGTCACTGAACCACGGCCGACTCGCGGGCTTCTCCTCATTCCGGTGCCTCGTCTATCCTCTGCGTCGATGCACGAGGTTTTTCTCAGCCACTCCAGCCGCGACAAAACCGCCGCCGATGCGGTCTGTCACGCTCTTGAGGAGGCCGGGACGCGCTGCTGGGTGGCCCCCCGCGACGTACAGCCCGGCGTGCCGTATGCCTCGTCAATCCTGGACGCCATCGAGGGGTGCGCCCTCATGGTCGTCATGGTCTCAAAGGACGCCAACGACTCCGAGCACGTCGCCCGCGAAGTTGAACTCGGCGCACGCCATCGCCGCCCCCTGCTCCCCATCCGCATCGATTCCGTCGAACCCTCGCGCGAGTTGACCTTCTTTCTTGGGCGTGCCCACTGGCTCGATGCCATGTCGCCCCCCTTCGCGGCCCACCTTGCCCTCATTGTCAAGTCTGTGCAAGGAATCGTGCCGCGCGAGTCGGCCGCGGCAAGGTCCGCCAGCGGGCCGGTTGCGCCGGTGTCGGCGTCCGCGCGTGCTGCGCCCCCGCCGCCTTCCGGTCCGACCCCGCCCCGCCCTCGCGCCCGCCTGTGGGCCGTTGGCGGCGTTCTGCTCTTGGCCGTCGTCGCGCTCGTGGCCTTCGCCGTTGTCAAGTCGCGCCCCCCAAAGGGCCCCGGCGAAACCGGCCTCCCCGTGGCCGCGGCTGTGAAACTGACGCTTGCCGATGTTGCACCCCTCAAGATCAACACGACCCAGAAACGCGATGTTGTCAATCTCGCCAAGTCTCCACCCGACGCCCTGCGCCCACTCATCGACGAAATGGAACGCGAGTGGAAGACCGCCGAACTCTACTTCTCGCGCGACGCCTTTGCCGAAGCCAAGGGCGCGTACGAGCGCGCCGACGCCGCGGCGGAGCGGGTGCTGAAGGGTGTGGCGGACCACGCCGCGAAAAATGCCCGCGAGGGCGCGGTGGCGGCGATGACTCCACTCGAACCCGACAAGGCCGACCCCGCCGTGGTGCCCGGGTTGAGCGAGGCCAAGCAGCGATTGGCCGAGGGAGACGCGCTGCGGAGCGCCAAGCCGGCCGAAGCGGCCGGTCAATACGCCAAGGCGGAAGAATCGGCCAAGGCCGCGACCACCGCGCTCGCTGAGGCACGCAAGAAGGCACTTGAAGAACGTCAGGCAGAAGAGGCCCGCAAGGCCGCCGAAGCTCTGAAGGCCGAAGAAGCCCGCAAAGCGGCCGAGGCCAAGAAAGCGGAGGACGATGGGAAGGCGGCGAGGGCGCGTGAAGCCGCCACCACCGCCATTTCGGTCCTTGCCGGTGACAAGGCCGAGCCCGGCGCGGCCGCGGCTCTCGCCGAGGCGAACAGGCAACTGGGGCTTGGGGACGACGAGCGGAAGGCCGCCCCGTTGAAGGCGGCCGGGCTGTATCGCTTGGCCGAGGTCGCGGCTTTGAACGGCGCGGCGGTCGTCAGCGAAGCCCGCAAGGCCGAGGAAGCCCGCAACCGCAAGACAGGCGACACGATCACGAACTCCATCGGCGCGGTGATGGTCTTCATCAGCCCGGGCACGTTCACGATGGGCACGCCCGCGACCGAGGCGGACCGTGGTGCGGACGAGACGCAGCACCAGGTCACGCTGACGCGCGGGTTCTATCTTGGCAAGACCGAGGTGACTCAGGCCCAGTGGAGGGCCGTGATGGGGAACGACCCGAGCAACTTCAAGGGCGACACTCTTCCCGTGGAGAAGGTGTCATGGGACGACTGCGCAGAGTTCTGCCGCAAACTGAGCGCGAAGGAAGGGAAGAAGTACCGCCTTCCGACTGAAGCGGAGTGGGAGTACGCCTGCCGGGCCGGGACCACGACGCCCTTTTCGTTCGGCGCGACCATCACGCCGCAGCAAGTCAACTTCGATGGCAACTTCACCTATGGCGGCAGTGCCAAGGGCCTCGACCGGCAGAAGACCGTGGCCGCGGGCTCGCTTCCTGCCAACCCGTGGGGGCTGCATGAGATGCACGGGAACGTGTGGGAATGGTGCAGCGATTGGTACGGTGAATCTCCCGCGAGGGGGGCCACTAACCCCACAGGACCCGAACAGGGCGAGCACCGTGTTCTCCGGGGCGGTTCGTGGACCGACGACCCACACTACTGCCGCGCGGGCGACCGCGGCAGGATCGCGCCTGACTACCGCAACACCGGTATCGGCCTGCGGTTGGCGCTGGACTCCGAGTAACCATGTGGCCATTTTACCTTCTTACCCTTTTCGGCTACGTTCTGGCCCATGGCGCAAGAACTGAAAGTCATCGCCGACTTCTACACGTTCGCGGTCTGGCTATCGGAACATACGGCGAAGTTTCCACGGGTGCATAGATACTCATTGGGTGCGGCGATTGATGAGCGTGTCCAGTTGCTCCTCGGGCTGCTGATCCGGGCGAAGTACACGAAACAACGGGCGGAGTTGCTGAACAGAGTCAATGTCGAACTCGAGGTGCTTCGGTTCCAGATGCGCCTCGCGGCAGACCTGCGGGCCCTGCCGGGAAAGAGCCAGGGGTTCGCGGCCGTGACCATGCAGACGATCGGGGCGCAGGTCGGGGGGTGGCTGCGGAGCACCGCAGATCGTGCGGCGAACCCGGTGCCCTCGTGAAGCGCGTCGCCGGGCTGTTTGAGCAGGTAGTCGAGTGGGAGAACTTGGTGCTTGCGACGCGCAAGGCGGCACGCGGGAAAGGGGCGAGCGCGTCCGTTCAGCGATTCGGGTTCGCACGCGAGATTGAGCTCGTGCGGCTCGCGGTGGAACTGAGCGCTGGCACTTACCGCCCCGGTCCGTTCCGCACTCACTACATTGCGCTACCCAAGCGACGGCTGATTTCGGCCGCGCCCTTCGCCGACAGAGTGGTCCACCACGCCATCATGAACGTGCTGGAGCCAGTGCTCGACGCGCGGATGCATCCGTCGTCATTCGCGTGCCGAAAGGGCAAAGGCACGGGCGCGGCGTCACGTTGTCTTCAGCGATTCATGGCCCGTGCACCCTTCTTCGCGCACTGCGATATCGTCAGGTACTTTCCCAGCATCGACCATGAACTGCTCAAGCAATCGATCAGGAGTGTCTTGAAGGACCAGCGCCTCGCGGGCCTTATCGACGCGATCATCGACGGCTCAAACCCGCAGGAAGGCCCTGCCCAGTACTTCGAGGGTGATTCACTCTTCACGCCTTGGGAGCGCCGGCGCGGACTGCCGATCGGCAACCTCACCAGTCAATGGTTCGCGAACTGGTACCTGACGGGTCTTGATCGTCTGCTGGCGGCGCTACCAGGCGTCGTCGGGTATGTGCGCTACTGCGATGACTTTGTCGTTCTGGGAAAGGCCAGGGGTGATGTGGCTGGCGCGGTGGACCACGCCCGACAGTGGCTACGGTCGCGACGATTGCAGTTGCACGAGGCGCGTGCCGACGTCCGTTCGAGCGTAGTTGGCG
>JBQTIJ010000335.1:0-2011 GCA_052388255.1 Phycisphaerales bacterium | reverse complement strand
CGACCGCGCCCGCGGAATCAAGCAGCCGAAGCGCCGTTGTGGGAATGCTGAAGTCGTTGGTCGCTCCGGTGTTGCCCACGATGGTGGCGATGCCGGGGGTCGGATCAAGGGTGACTCCGGGCGTGCTGCCGTCCGGGTTCGCACCCGTGCTCTGGATCCCGAGCGTTTCAGACAGGAAAGTGTTCAGGTCATCGATGGTCGAGGTCGCGGTGATCGTGAACTGCTGGGCTTCGATTGTCGCCGTGCCGCGTTTGGCCCCGCGGACTTCGATGATCTGGTCAAGAGCAAAGAGCCGTGTTCCGCTCCCCACCGCCGTTGCAGGGTCCTCGATGTCCGTGAGCAGACTCGCCCCCAGAATCTGTTCCCCTGCGCCCGGCGCCGGAGTCGCCCCTGTCACCACGCGCAGACCGGCCGTCGCGCTCCCGCCGAAAGTAATGGTGCTTCCGTTGTCCGCCACACTGCCGGTCGAGTTCAGGTTTCCGATCAGTCGCGCGAAGCTCGTCGGTTCCGTGATGGCCCGGCCGCCCAACGGCACCGAGAGGGGCGAAAGCGGTCCGCCGTCCGGGATTGTGAAGTCGTCGTTGGCAAGGTACCCCTGCAATACATGGCCCGAAGAAGTGACGAGGTTGTTGCCCGCGTCAAGGCGGAAACTCCCGCCCCGGGTGTAAAAGCGGTTGGTCCCCTGGTTCACCACAAAGAACCCCGGCCCCTCAAGGGCCAGGTCACCCACCTCGCCCGTCACGCTCAGCGATCCTTGCGCAAACGAACGGGCCACCCCGCCGATGCTGACGCCCAGCCCAATCTGCACCGGGTTGCTCCCGCCGTCAGAATCGGTCGGCGCCGAACCGCCGCGGAGCGTCTGGTAGAAGTTGTCCGCGAACTGGACCCGGGCGGACTTGAAGCCGGCGGTGTTCACGTTGGCAATGTTGTTGCCGATGACATCAAGGTTGCGCGCTGCCGCGTTCAAGCCCGAAAGCGCCGTGTACATTGCGACGGTGGAGGCCATGGAAGAGTTCCTTGAGAGTGCGAGGCGACCAATCGGAGGTCAGGTGGCAGTGGGCAGAGAGCCCTGCGGGCGATAGCTCAGGGACGCAAGATGCGAATACAGCGCGGAGGTCGGGACCGTTCGCGCAACCGTTGGCGTGGCAGGCCCGCTCGCCCCGGGGGGTGTGGCTTTCCCTGCCGGCGGCTCATCAGGCACGGCGGCCGGCGTCGCAAGCACATAGCCATCGACACCGCTCAAGGCAGGGCCGGAGGGATCAACGATTCCCGTGATCCGACGGGCCATGACGTCGAGTGTCAGGTGCAGCCCGTCGATACACACGATCGCGGTCGCGAATCCCTGCTGTTCCGCCTTGTCCGCGGCCGCGCTCAGCCGGAGCGATTGCTCCTGCGTAAAGACCAGCCCGAGTTTCTCATCACTGCTCACCGGCAGCCCGCTTTCGGCCCCACCCGCGGCCTTCAGCAGCGCGGCGAACGTCGTCGCGACACCTTGCCCCGCCGCCGACACCGCGCCCCCGGCAAGGCGGGCACCATCCGGCACAACGCCAGAGGCGAGTTTCCGCAGGAGTTCAAGGGGCGAGGCGTTCATGGCGTTGGTGTGTACGGGTTCGCGGGTTCGTCAGTCGTGCTGCCGTCGTCGCGCGTCTTCAGTCGGCATCGGCAAGGGCCGCCCCCGCCCCAACGATCTCCCCGGCTGCGCCAGTCTCGTCGGGTGGTGGCAATGCACCATCAGTCGCTGGCGGCGTTTGACCTGTGGGAGTCGGCGTGGGTGTCGGCACCGGCGTCGGCGTCGGAGTGGGTACGGGAGTCGGTGTCGGCACCGTGGCGGCCGGCGCGATCTCGATCCGCTCGACATCGGCGAAGCGCAGCCGCGTGCCCCCGCGGAGGTTCAGCACCGGGCCATCGCTCCCCCGGGTGATCGAATCGACCACACCGGAAATGCGGTTGCGGGTGGCGTCAAGCCCCGTGACCTTCTGGCCAAGGAGCGTCCCCGCGGTGGCAAGTTGAT
>JBQTIJ010000334.1:0-6915 GCA_052388255.1 Phycisphaerales bacterium | reverse complement strand
TCCGCGCACAGCGGCGGGGGGGCAAGGGGGCGGGTGCGGCTCGGAGCATATCCGAAGTTCAGCGTGCGCGCGGGTGCGCGCCTTTCAGCCCTCGAGGTCAATGCGCTTGGCCGCCGGCTTCACCGGCTTGTTCGGCTTCGCATACCCGGGGTGTTCGCGTCGGTCCTGGGCCGTCTCTTCGTCGCTGTTGCCACGGAGTCTGCGGGCGGCCTCCGGGCCTTCTGTGTCGGGGACTTTCAGTTCCACGGAATCCTCCACCCGGCGGGAGGGCTTGGACGTGGCGGTCTTGCGGGCCTTGTCGCGGCTGGCGGCCTGCTCGGCCTGCACAGCGCCGGCGATCGACTGCGTCACGCTGGTACCGATCCTTGACACGTCCATAGGTATCGACACGCAGATGCCCGTATCTCCACCGAAACGGGGGCAGGGATGTGCCGCGGCGAACGGGGTTATCCAGCCGGTACGATCCGGAATGGTCTCTCGATCAGCTGTCGCCGTGTGCGTCTATGCCGCCTTCGCCGGTCTCCTCGGTGGATGCGGTTCGCCAGCGTCGGGGCCGTCAAGTGTGCAGTCGGTCTCGCCCAGTGCCCGGGCGCCCTCGCCACAGACTCCGAGCGAGCGGTTGGCCATCTTCATGGCCGGTTCATACTCAACCGCCGAACAGGCCGCCGCCGACCCTGAGTATCGGGTCATTCTCCTCCAGATGAAGCGCATCTGGCGGGAGCGTGCGGATGGACCATGGCTGTACGTCGAGCAGGCCATGGCCGAACAGGCAGATAAACCCTACAGGCAGCGCATCTATCGGCTGGTTGACCTTGGCGATGGTCGCCTCCGCAGCGATGTGTACACCCTCCCCGGCGACCCGCTGCGCTTTGCCGGTGAGTGGAAGCGGGCCAACCCCCTTCCGGACATTCTCCCGGACGCGCTCGTCCTTCGCGATGGGTGTTCGCTGACCCTCGTCGAATCACCCACGGGTGAGTTTGTCGGCGCGACCGATGGCCGCGCTTGCCCGAGCGAACTCCGAGGTGCGTCGTACGCCACCAGCGAAGCCACCATCACGCCGCTCGGGATGGTCTCGTGGGACCGTGGGTTTGACGCGGCTGGGACACAGGTGTGGGGGGCCGAGAAGGGCGGCTACCGGTTCAAAAAATCCCTGCCTTGGTGAACCGGCGGGTGGTGGCGGGCCGGGGGGCGGCCGGGGGGGGGCGGAATGTGGGCGGAATGGGGGCGTCGGTCAGACGCGCGTCGCGCTGCCGGTCCGAACCGTGACCCGTGCCGACTTGTCTTTTTCTTGTTCGTCGCTGCCAAGACCGAAGGCGTAGTGGGCCGCTCGCAGGGCGCGCTCGCCGTCATTCTCCGCGACGACGCAGGAGATCCGGATCTCGCTGGTGGTGATGTTCTCGACACGGATGCGCTCCGCCGCCAGAGCATCAAAGAGCAGCGCGGCGACGCCAGCGCTCGTCCGCATCCCTGCGCCCACCACGCTGACAGTGCTCAGACCGACATCAAACCGGACGGCCTCAGCGCTCGGGCCACTGGCCGCGCTCGGCGGTGCGGAAGGATCATGAAGCCCGCCGGCGATGCGGTGGACGATCGGGGTCAGTTCCGCGAGGTCTTTGCGGTCGACGGTGAAGGTCAGGTTGATCGTCCCCGGGCCGTCGTCTTCCTGGATGATGTCGTCGACCGAGACGGCCGCCGCGGCGATCGGGCCGAAGACTTTCGCCTGCACCCCGGGGTGATTGGCGATGCCTCGAATGGAAACGCGCCCCACATTGCGCTTCAGCACCACGGATGAAACAACACGGCTTTCCATGGCGGTCTCGTCGGCGATCACGCTCGTGCCCACGGCCCCCGTCCCCGTGGAGGGTTTGTGGCTGTGCAGCACCCGCAGTGGCACGGCGAACTTCTTGGCCAGTTCAACCGCCCGCGGGTGAATGACCTGGGCCCCCAGGGCCGCGGCCTCGAGCATCTCATCGTAGGTGACGGTCGGGCGGCGCCGCGCCTCCGGGACGATGCGGGGATCGGCCGTAAACACGCCGTCAACATCCTTGTAGATGTCGCAGGAACCTGCCCACGACCTGCCGCCGGATCGACCATGCTGCGCCAGCGCGGCCGCGAGGGCCACTGCGGTGGTATCGCTCCCGCCGCGGCCGAGCGTGGTCGTCTCGCCCCGCTCGGTCACGCCCTGGAACCCTGCCACCACGGGCACGCGCCCGGCCTCAAGCTCGGCGCTCAACCGCGCGGCGTCGATGCTGAGGATGCTGGCGCGCCCGAAGGCCGAATCCGTGACGATCCCCGCCTGCGAGCCCGTCAACGACACGGCCGGCAGGCCGAGCGATTGAAGCACGAGCGTCATCATCGCGATCGACACCTGTTCCCCCGTTGCGAGCAACTGATCGACCTCACGCCGATCGTGCATGGCCACGCCGTCGGCATTCCCGACGCCCCCGACCGTATCGGCGAGGGTCAGGAGATCGTCCGTGGTGTCACCCATGGCGGAGACCACGACCACCACCGCGTGCCCGGCTCGACGCTCATCCAGCACGCGCTGCCCGCAGGCGCGCATCTTCGCGGCGTCGGCCACGGATGACCCGCCAAACTTCTGCACGATCACCCGTTCGCCCGTCGTCATCGCTTGCATCCGGTCGTTGCCAACTCGTCTTGATTCACTCAGACCCGCACGCCCCGCGAGTCACGGAACTCTCAAACCTGCCGACACCATCTTTGATGCCCCGCCCGTGACGTCAAGCCAGCGCGGCACACTGGTCTATGCGTTCTTGCCATACGCCAGGGCCGACTCCACGCCCGCACGGCTTGGCGTCCCGCTTGGCGGCGGCTCAAGCCCCACCGCGATCAGGGCCCGCTCAAGGGCCTCACGTTCATCGCTCCCCGGCCGGCCGAGCCAGCAGGCCCCGAGGGGAAGGTCAAGGTCCGCGGCAAGGTCGGCGAGCTGCTCGCGGGTGAAGTCCACGAACGGCGTCTGAATGACCATGCCCTCTTCCGGCCCATCGAGCCCCACAAGCCGGGCCGCGGCGCAGGCCCGGTCAGTGGCATCGGCGACGGCGTTCAAGACGGCCTCTTTGTCACCTCCGAGTGAGCTCCCCAGCACCGTTGGCCAGACGATGCGGCAAAGCCCGCGCTCGATCGCGGCGGCACCGGCGGCGAGCAGGAGGGCGGAGGTGGCCTGTCCCGGAGTCCGGGCCGGGGGGAGCGGCGCGGTCTCGATGGGTTCAGCGATTTGGCAGACCTCTGCAATCCGTGCGGCGGCTCGCCGTCGCCAGGGGCGCTCGGCCTCGAGCGAAGGGGGGAGGGCGAGATAGAGCGCGGGCGCGGGGCCATCGTCGCCGCTTGCGCCACCGGGGCCGCGGCCCATGGTCTCAACCGTGGCCGCCAGCAGCGAGGCCAGCCCTCCATCAACGATAATGAGCGCAGGATCACCCATGGGGAGTCCATCGGCTCTCCGGGCGTGGCGGCTTCAAGAGGGCTCCGTTCTGGCCGGCAGCAACGGTCCGCCGAGCGGCTCATATGATCTTCCATGAGCGACCATGGATCGGCCAATCTTCAACCCTCCCCCGCGCCTGAGGCGGATCTGACCCTCGTACGGACCTCGTACGCCAAACTGCGCGAGCAGATCGCCCGGGTGATCGTCGGGCAGGATCAGGTGGTCGACGAAATCCTGATGGCCATCTTCTGCCGGGGGCACGCCCTCGTGGTCGGGGTGCCCGGGCTGGCCAAGACGCTGCTGATCTCGACCATCGCCCGAACCCTCTCTCTTGGCTTTTCGCGCATCCAGTTCACGCCCGATCTGATGCCCAGCGATATCACCGGAACGGAAGTGATCGAGGAGGACAAGGCGAGCGGAGTGCGGGCCCTTCGCTTTGTCAAGGGACCGATCTTCAGCAACGTGATTCTGGCCGACGAGATCAACCGGACGCCACCCAAGACCCAAGCCGCTTTGCTCGAGGCGATGCAGGAACACCAGGTCACGGTGGGGGGGATGCAGCACCGCCTGCCCCAGCCCTTCTTTGTTCTTGCGACACAGAACCCCATCGAGCAGGAGGGCACCTACCCCCTGCCTGAGGCCCAGCTTGACCGGTTCATGTTCGAGATCAAGATCGGGTACCCGAGCGCGGCGGAGGAACTGGAGATCGTCAAGCGCACCACCATGGGGCGGCGCGATGAACCGGGGGCCATCCTCTCCGCGGCGGACATCCAGAAAGTGCAGACCCTTGTGCGGTCGGTGCCGGTGGCGGACCATGTGGTGCGGTACGCGCTGCGGCTGGTGCGCGCAACGCGCGTCAAGGAACCCATGGATGGCGGGCTCACGCGCCCCAAGATTCTCGAGCAGTATGTGGGCTGGGGAGCCGGACCTCGTGCCAGCGAATATCTTGTGCTCGCGGCCAAGGCCCGCGCCGTGATCAGCGGCTCACCGATCGCCACGCCGGATCATGTTCGCGATGTTGCCAAGCCGGTGCTCCGGCACCGCATCCTGACCAACTTCAACGCCGAGGCGGACGGTGTGACCAGCGACGTCATTATCGAGTCCATGCTGAAGGACCTTCCGGTCGACGGCCTTTCGGCCACCGAGAAGAAGCAGATGGACTCCGTCATGAAGGGGTGATCGCGGGTGAGCGAAGGCCCCGCGGAGTCGATCGGCACCCAGTCACTGCGGGCTCATGCGCTGACGAGAACCGATTCCGACGGGATGTCCTCATACAGGTGCGGACTCTGAATCAGCCGGGGGCGGCGTGCGGGGGTCGGAGTGCCGGGGTCACGCTCGAGGCGCGTCCCTGCTTCCACGGCCTCGATGGCCGCCTGCTTCTCGAGATAGCGTCCATACCCGGCCCCGACGATCGACGTGATGAAGACCGCGCAGAGAGCCGCGGTGATGAAGAGGTTCCATCGGCGCGATCCACCGATGCACGAATCGCGTTCCATGGTGGTTGAAGAGGTTCGGAAACCGCTGAGGACAGGTGACGCGCGGAGTGACATCGCATGCTCCAAGAGAGGAGACGCCGGGAAGGCCGAGGGTCAAAGGAGGGGGGGGCGGGGGACCGGGAGAGAACGGAGGAGAGTGCGGCGGTGAAAGCCACGCGGTGCGGGGCGGGAAGGGTCCCGCGCTGAGTCGCACGCGGATCGTCGCAGAGAACACGGAGTTCTTCGGAAAACGTCGCGTGCCGTTGCATCCAGAGAGATGCGCCCGGCGAAGCAACCCGTCGCGCTCCGCGGAGCGGGGCAGCAACTCCCACCGACTGCAAGCAAAAATGAAAAGGGCCCGAGCACTGTCAGATGCCCGGGCCCCATCCTTCAGGGAATCGGAACGGGGGTCAGGGGTTCACCGTTTCACATAGACCTTGGCAACCACAGGAACAGGACGAAGTGCCGCACGGGGTGCGCTGGCGAGGCCAAGCACGATTCTGGCTGTCTGCTGGAGGTCTCCAAGACGAACCTCGAATGCGCGCTGCCCGAGCTCCCGCAAACGAACGCACCGAGTTACCTGTCGCGCGCCAGTAGAGCTCAGTTTCATGAGTTTCTTGCTCCCCATGTTCTTCGTCCGCACGACACACGGCCCATTGGCCCTCAGGCGCTCCAAAGAGACCGCGCCCATCGACACTCAACTTGAACATACACCACCCGGCGGAGTCGTCAAGGCCCCAGAGAGTCCATAGAGCGTTCGGCGCTGTCGTTCTCCTCTTATCGGCCCCAAAGGACCGCTTTCGGGCAAGAGGCGGCGGGTGGGGGGTGAACAATCACCCATGCGGATCCTCCGGTCCATTCATGCGATCCTGACCGCAGCCCTCGCCGTGGCCGTTGGGCTGCTGGCCTGTGACCAGAAGCCCAAGGGAGACCCCGCCCCCCCTCGCGGCTCGCCCCGAGTTGTCGTGCTCTCCCCTGCCATCGCGACCATCATGCGCGACCTTGGAGCCGCCGACATGATGGTCGGGCGGCACGGGTTTGATGCATGGTCAGACGCCACCATTCCGGTCTGCGGCGACCAGCTTGGCCCGGACCTTGAAGCCATCGAGCGTGTTGACCCCACCCATGTGCTCGTTCAACCGGCCGGGGGCTTGATCCCCACGGCCCTTTCTCACCGCGCCGCGGCTCGTGGCTACGACGTGCGTTCACTCTCCATCCTCACTCTTGATGACATCCGCGAAGCGGTGCGGACGCTCGGTGAACTCACTGGCCGAAGAGAGCGGGCCGCGGAACTCGACGCTGCCTGCGCCCTCGCCTGGCCGGTCAACGGTCACGCGGGCGTGCCGGGCGCGGCAGGAGGAGGCCGTGTCCTCCTGCTCCACACCATCGACCCACCCGCGGCGTTCGGGCCGGGGTCATTCCACTACCAAGTGCTTGAGAGGATCGGGGCAACTCCGGCGATCCTGGAGGGCCGGCCATACATCACGCTCGATGCCGAGGCCATTGTGCGGCTCGCGCCAGAGGTGATCGTGCTGGTGCAGCCCCGGGAGCCGGGCACCCCGGCCGCGGAGCCGAGTCCGTCGTCGGTCATCGCGCGGCTTGGCGGGCTGGCGAAACTCGACCTTCCGGCCCTCAGGACTCAGCGTCTGGCCCTGATCGATGACCCTGAGGCCGCGCTCCCGGGGACCAACATGCTGCGGTTCACGGAACTTCTGCGCGAGGCGATCAGCGTGTCGGCCGTCCCGCGACCGTGACCGCGACAACCCGCGGCGCAGGGCGCGCGCCACCCGCGCGATCGAACCCACAGACCGGGACGCCGCGGTAGCCAAGGAGGAGCAGCGAGTTCATGACCACCAGGAGCGTTCCGCCCTCATGGCCGATGACGCCCAGCCACAACGGCACGGGCCACCCGGTGATCCGGCTGCTCAGGACGGCCGTGACCATGATGGCAATCGCCGCGAGCGCGAAGGTGATGTTGAAGAGCACCGTTCGCGTCGTCCG
>JBQTIJ010000333.1:0-14931 GCA_052388255.1 Phycisphaerales bacterium | reverse complement strand
CCCCGCGCTCGCCATGCTGGCGGCACTCATCCTGCTGGTCGCCCTCGCCCACGCGCTCGATGGAGCGGTCTGGAACTGGCTGAAACCCGCCGACGGCGCTGCGCTCGAACGGCTCGAACGCAGCGACCTCTACCGCCTCTTTCGGGTCGTCGGGTATCTTCCTACATGGATCGTGCTCGCGGTGGCGGTGGCGCTCGCCCTCCCGGGGCAGGGTGACCGCCGGCTCCGGGCCGGGCTCGCGGTGGGGCTTGCCGCTGCGGGCGCGGGTGGGCTTGCGGAAGTGGCCAAACTGGTGATCGCCCGCGAACGGCCGGGGCTGGCGGGTGAGTACATCTACCGCGGCCTCTTCGCCGGCTTCCGCGATGGCGCGAACCTCGGCATGCCATCGAGTCATGCGGCGGTGGCCTTCGGGGCCGCGTTTGGCGTGGCCGCGGCGCTGCCACGGGCGGCGCCCATCGCCATGCTCTGCGCGGCGGGATGCGCCCTTACGCGCCTCCTTTCGGGGGCTCACTTTCTCTCTGACTGTGTCGGTGCCCTGCTCCTCGGGTGGCTGGCGGCCCGGGCGGTTGCGCGTGTCGTCAAACCCGTCCCGTTCCGCCGCTGAGACATGTCGATCCTCTCCCGGTACATCGCGCGGCAGTACCTCACCAACATCGTGGTGCTGCTGGTGCTGCTCGGGACTTTCGTGGTGATGGTGGACGTGGCGGTGAATATCAGCCGCTTCGCCAAGGCGGCCGAGAAGTACACCGAAACATCCACCCTCGGCGCACCTGGCGCGGGCGAAGGGGGGGAAGGGGGCGAAGTGGGCGAAGGGGGGGGCGTCAGCCGGGCCTTGGCGACCGCGCTCGTCGTGGCCGACCTGTGGTGGCCCCGGCTTCTGCAGCTCTTCAACTACATCATCGGCCTTGTGCTCGTCGGTGCCATGGGTTTCACTTTCACTCAGCTTTCGCGCCACCGTGAACTGGTCGCAATGCTGGCCGGGGGGGTGAGTCTCTTTCGGGCCATGCGGCCGGTGCTCATCGTCGCGCTGTGTTTCCTTGGGCTGCAGCTCCTGAACCAGGAGTTCATCATGCCACGGATCGCCCCGCTGCTGACGCGCGATGCCGGGGATGCGGGGTCGCGCGGCTCGGGTGCGTTCTCGGTCAACCTCACGCCCGATGCATCCGGGCGGCTCTTTTCCGCAGCCCGCTTTGACCCATCGACCGGGCGCGTCGAGGGGCTGCATGTGTGGGAGCGCGACGCGGCCCGGCGGGCGTCGGTTCGGGTGTCAGCCGACGCGGCGGAGTATCGCAACGGCGCAGGGGTTCTCGAGAACCCCTCGGCCGTGGCCCTTGCTGTCGGGCGCGGACGGGCCGGGCCCGCCGCCCCACGGGAGATCGCCAGCGACCTTGATCCCACCACGATCCTCGCCTCACACTACCGGGCCTTCAACGCCAACCTGAGTTGGCGGCAGATGGCGAGCGTGCTCTCTACGCCCAACCTGCGGCCGGACCTGCGGAGCGCGATCCTTCAAGCGGGCTGGGGGCGCGTCTCAAGCGTGGTGTGCGCGTTCCTTTCGCTGCTCATCGCCATGCCCTTCTTCGTGCTCCGTGAGCCGGAGAACATGCTCGTCCAGTCACTCCGCTGCGCTCCCGTGGCCATTCTCACCATGCTCGGGAGCGTGCTGGGCACGTCGCTGCTTATCCCGGGTCTGCCCGTGGTGGTGAGCGTGTTTGTGCCTGTGCTCGTGCTCGGCCCGCTCGCCGTCGCGGCCCTCACCAGCGTGCGAAGCTGAGAGTTTGGGCAGGCGGATGTCGCACAAAAGAAACCGCCGGCCGGGTTCTGCACCGGCCGGCGGTTGGATTTCACGCGGCGTTCCTTGCCTTCGACTTTGCGTCGCGGGTTACTTGTTCTCGTCCTTCACCTTGAACTCGGCATCGATCACATCATCCGCGCCTTGGCTGCCGGCGGGCTTGGCCTCTGCCTGTGAATCCGCCTTGGCCTTCTCCGCCTCGGCCTCGTAGATCACCTTGCCGAGCTCCATCGAGACCTTCTCAAGTTCAGCGACGGAGCGCTCGATCGCGCTCTTGTCCTCGCCCTTGATGGCGGTCTCCACGGCGGAGCAGGCCGACTCGATCTGCCCGCGGACCTCGGCACTGACCTTGCCCCCGTGCTCCTCGAGGGCTTTGCGCGTCTGGAGCACCGTCGAATCGGCCTTGTTCTTGAGATCCACCACCTCGCGCCTGGCCTTGTCCGCGGCGGAGTGCTGCTCCGCGTCGCGCTTCATCTTCTCGATCTCGTCCTTGGAGAGGCCGCCGGAGTTGGTGATCTTGATATCGGCCTTCTTGCCCGTGGCCTTGTCGGTCGCCGTCACGGTGAGGATGCCGTTGGCATCGAGCGCGAACTCGACCTCGATCTGCGGCACGCCGCGCGGCGCGGGCGCAATGCCGGAGAGATCGAAGTTGCCGAGCGTCCGGTTGTCCTTGGCAAACTCGCGCTCGCCCTGAAGCACCTGGATGGTCACGCTCGTCTGCCCGTCCGCCGCGGTCGAGAAGACCTCCTTCCTGCTCGTGGGGATGGTGGTGTTCTTCTCGATGAGCTTGGTCATGACGTTCCCAAGGGTCTCGACACCGAGGGAAAGGGGCGTGACATCAAGGAGCAGGATGTTCTTCACCTCGCCCTTGAGCACGCCGCCCTGAATGGCCGCGCCAACGGCGACGACCTCGTCGGGGTTCACGCTCCGGTTGGGCTCCTTGCCGAAGATCTCCTTGGCGATCTGCTGGGCCTTGGGCATGCGGGTCGAGCCGCCGACCAGCACCACCTCGACGATGCGGGCCGGATCGACCGTGGCGTCCTTGAGGGCCTGCATGCACGGGCCCTTCAGCCGCTCAAAGAGGTCGGCGCACAGCGACTCAAACTTGCTCCGTGTGAGCGAGACTTCAAGGTGCTTGGGGCCGTTCTGATCGGCCGTGATGAAGGGCAGGCGGACGGTGGTCTCCTGCATGGTCGAGAGCTCGCACTTGGCCTTCTCCGCCGCCTCCTTCAGGCGCTGCAGGGCCATCGCGTCCTTGCGGATGTCGATCCCCTCCTTCTTGCGGAACTCCTCGGCGAGGTGATCGATGATGCGCTGGTCCCAGTCGTCGCCGCCGAGGTGCGTGTCGCCGTTGGTGCTGAGCACCTCAAAGACCCCGTCGCCGATATCGAGGATCGAGACGTCAAAGGTGCCGCCGCCGAGGTCAAAGACGGCGATCTTCTGGTTGGTCTTCTTGTCCATGCCATAGGCGAGCGCGGCCGCCGTCGGCTCGTTGATGATGCGCTCAACCTTCAGGCCCGCGACCTCGCCCGCGTCCTTGGTCGCTTGGCGCTGCGCGTCGTTGAAGTACGCCGGCACGGTGATGACCGCGCGCTCGACCTTTTCACCCAGGTATTCCTCTGCGCACTTCTTCAGGTCCTGAAGAATGAACGCCGAGACCTGCTGGGGCGTGAACTCTCCCTGGTTGACCTTCACCTTCACAAAGTCGTCCGAAGCGCCGGTGATGGCGTAGGGCACCTTGCTCTCTTCGTCGCCGGACTTGTCATACGCACCCTTGGCGCCCGAGCCGACCTCGGTCCGCCGGCGGCCCATGA
Source organism: Phycisphaerales bacterium (assembly GCA_052388255.1). Lineage (GTDB taxonomy): Bacteria > Planctomycetota > Phycisphaerae > Phycisphaerales > UBA1924 > JAEUIX01. The sequence goes on along the minus strand of JBQTIJ010000333.1, from coordinate 11,325 downwards.
AGCGCTTGATCGAAAAGATCGTGTTTTTCGGGTTCGTCACCTGCTGGTGCTTGGCGGGCTGGCCCACCAGCCGCTCCCCCTTATCGGTGAAGCCCACCACCGAGGGCGTCGTGCGCGCCCCGCTGGAGTTGATCAAGACCTTCGGGCTCCCGCCTTCCATGATCGCGACGCAGGAGTTGGTTGTGCCAAGGTCAATGCCGATGATTTTGGACATGGTTGGTCTCCGTCTGTTTGCCCGGCATGCTTGTGAGCGACCCCCGGGGCGGCCCACCAACCGGCTGAATGCAGGATGGCAACAGCGGTGCCAACCCAGTCCATGGCCGCAACCACCCTTGCCCCCGACGACACGCGCCGCAACCGCTGCCACGCCCCAGAAAGGCGGTTTTCCTCCCATCAGCGGGCCGACCGCCAAGAGCCCGGCTGCCGGTATGGCAGCGTGCCAGACCGAGTGCGGCGGGGTTGTTCCGCCCGCGCCAACGGGTTATGCTCCGCCTCGCTCCCCCACTGCCACCTCTCACCCCCCTGCCGCCCGCCAACCCCGCTGGAGCCCCCGAATGGATGACCTCGCCGTGCAGTGCGTCGCCCCCGTCAAGAGCGGGATGATGGTCGGCCTCGGCACCGGCCGGGCCGCGGCTCGTGGCGTACACGCCCTCGCGGCGAAGGTGAAGGCCGAGAAACTCGACATCACCTGTGTGTCCACGAGCAAAGCGACGGAAGCGCTCGGCGCATCGCTCGGCCTCAAGATCGTCGACTTTGCGCGGGTCGAGCGGGTGGACTTTCTCTTTGACGGGGCCGACGAGCTCGACCCGCAACTCAACATGCTCAAGGGGGGTGGTGCGGCCATGACGCGCGAGCGCATCGTGGCCGCGGCTGCGGTCCGTCGCGTCAACATCCTTGACGAATCCAAGCTGGTCGCGCACCTCGGACAGAACATGCCGCTGCCGGTCGAGGTCATCCCGATGGGCCTGGCCAGCGTGAACGCCCGCCTGCGGGCCATGGGCCTGGTCGGTGTTGTCCGTCAGCGCAAAGACGGGCCGGGCGACCTTGTCACCGACAACGGGAACCTGATCATCGACTGCGCACTCCTGCCGTCGGCGAACCTCGCGCAACTCGCCAGAGAGATGGACACGACGGCGGGGATTGTCGATCACGGCCTGTTTTTGGCCGAGACGCAGGAGGTTCTGATCGAGGGCAAGAGCGGGGTCATCCGCAAATCGCGCTGAGCCGGACTCAGGGGCAGCCGTCAAAGTACACCGTCAGGAAACTGTCGAGATCGTCCGGCGCCACTAGAGCGTCGCCATCGATATCCGTTTCCGGATCGCCCGCGAAGTAGCCCGTGATGAAAGCATCGAGATCATCGGGCGAGACCAAACCGTCCTGGTCAAAGTCCGCCACACAGGGCCCGGGGGATCCTCCCGCGAGCGCTGCGTCGATCAGTTCCGCCATCACGGCGTATCCGCCCGAGTTGGGATGAGTCTGGTCGCGGGCCCAGTAGCGCGAATCGAGCGACGCGCCCGGGGGACCGATGCGCGGGTCAAGATCAAAGCGGATCAACTCATACCCCCCTGCTGGCGCACCCGCGACCAGCCGAGCGTTCAAGAGCGCGATCCGCTGCTGCACGCGGGCCTTGCTGGCCGAGATCTCGGTGTCGGGTTGGGGGCCGCTTGAGTCCCCGAGCGTGCAGACGAAGATGGGGTCAAACCCCAGCGACCTCGCTGCATTGCAATACTGGCGCACCGCACCTGCCACCGCTTCCGCGATCGAGTCATTGTCGGTGCTGTCGGGGAGCGTGCCGGAAAGATTGACGGCGAGGTCGTTGGTTCCGATCGCGAGCACGAGGGCCGAAGGGAGACCCGTCACGCTTGGCGCATGCAGGTTGCGCATCACGATCTGTTCCGGGTGGTTGACGTTCCGCAGCGGCTGGTTGCGCGTCACGAAGGGGTACAGCGGTGGGCCACCTGCGATCCACCCCCCCGGGATCGCAAGGTTCACATACCCGCGCCCGTCGGCGGTGGACCCAGCCGCAAGGTTGGGGGCGTTGTGGTTGAGGGTCGAGAAGGAGCCAAACATGATCGAATCGCCCTCGTACACCACGCGCTTGGTCTCGCTGAGCGCCGTCCCCCATCGCAGCTGGCCATAAAGCTCGAGAGCCGTGCGCTCGGTCGCGGTCAGCGCCCCCTCGAACACCGCGATCCCGTACAGGTCACCCGCCCACAGGTGCCCCGCGGCGGGCGACGTTCCAAGGTTGAACCACGCGGTGACATCGCCGATGCCCACTGTGCGGGGAACGCGCGTCATGTGGCCGAGGTTGTAGGATTCCATGAACGCGGGAGCCGGTCCCGCGCCTGAGTGCGTCGCGACCCAGAAGTAGGTCCCCGGGCCCTGGGTGAAGACGCACGGCTGCGAGCCCGGTGGCGAATCCGCCGAGAGTTGGTCGTTGTGCGCGAGGTTCTGAAAGCGCAGCCGGCCCTTGTGTGTGCCGATGCCGACGCCGCGCTGCACACCCAGACCATCGGGGGTGTTTGACCCAAAGAGAATGGACTGCGGCTTGCGCTGGCTTGAGCCGTTGTACGAGACCGTCGCGCGGTGCCGTCCCCAGACGACCACGGAAAAGTCGCGCGCCGTATCGAGCGGGGGCGACATGGCCGCGAGGTAGCGGGTGGTGCTCGCCGCGGTCGCACTGTCAAAGGAGGGCTGCGGCGGCGAGGTGTTCACGTTCACGGAAAACTGCACCCGGTCGGGGCCGTAGGCATCGGCGGGGAAGTAGACGCCCGTATCGAAGCCGGCCGTGGGGAGCGCGTGCTGGCTTCGTCCGCTCAGGTCAAGAATCCGCGTCACGCGTGTACCCGGGCCGGAGTGTTCCGCCCCGTCCGTCGACCAGAGCGCGCTCAGGCGGGCCAAGGTCTCGGGGAACGGAACGGCAAGCCCGACATCGACCGCTGCTTCGACAGCGTCGACAGTCCAGAGCAGATCAACCGGGCCATGCCCCGGCGGCTCTCCGATCTTCGCGGCCATCGATTCCCCGATTGCCCAGCCGCGTACCTCGATCTCCAGCCGCGCGGGGTCGATTTCCTCCAGCCCACCCGGAGCGACGCGAACGACGAACACCTGTCCGCCCTCAGACCCTGAACCGGTCTGAGCCGGGTCCGCCATGGTGCCATTGACAACGACCGACACATTCACCTTCCCGCGCCCGACCGACGATTCACGGACGCGCACCCGCACTTGTCGCGCGACAGTGCTCGGGTGCAGTTGAATCGGGAATGCGGTCGCCGTGATCACGGGCGTCGCGCGAGGCGTCTCGCCCTGAAGGAGGACCGAAGCACCCACACCATCCGCGACCCGTGCCCGATCAAGATCTATGAAGCGCCCGTCGTCCGCCTGCACCACCGCGCCAGCCGGAACGTAGTTCTGCGGAAGGACCGCCTGAGCGCACACCGGCAGCGCCGGCGCAAGCCCCAAGAGCATAATCAGCAGCAGACGGTACATGGGACGACGACCCCCTCAGCCGCGGCCCGAACGCCGCGTCAGAATCTCTATCTCTTCGACCGATCCCCCACAGGTCCGAAGCGGCAGGGACGCCGGATGCAGGGGGAATGAAGGATTGTTGACGCATCACACGGTCGAACCCCGCCCATGCACGGCTCATCTCGGACCTTTGTGGGCATTCGGGCGGCCCGACGACGGTCGCGCCGCCGCCCATGGGTGGACTCAACGTGCCCCGCCGCCGATGAACCCATTCCCCGCATGCCCCACGCCTTGAAGCCCAATCCGGCTGCTGATCGCCCCTCAAACCCGACGAATCAGGGCAGTGCGCTTACCCTCTTGCCCAAGCTCAAGCCGAGCCCGACCGATAATCCTCGTGGACGCGTCACCCGCGCGTTCTCTATGCACATCAACGACATCTTCGCCCAACACTCGACGACCTTCTCCTTTGAGTTCTTCCCTCCCAAGACGACGGAAGCCGCGGAGGCGCTCTATACCTCGATGACCGAGCTTGAATCGCTCAAGCCCTCGTTCGTCTCGGTGACCTATGGCGCGGGGGGCTCTACGCGCGAACTCACGCGCGATCTCGTCGTCCGCCTTAAGAACGAGACCCGGCTCGATCCGGTCCCGCACCTGACCTGTGTCTGCCACAAGGAGCCCGAGATCCGGGCGATCCTTGAGCGCTACGCGGAGGCAGGGATCAGCAACATCCTCGCCCTCGGCGGCGATGTCCCAAAGAACCTCGCCGGGTGGGATCGTGGGCAGGATGCCTTCCGTTACGCCTCGGACCTTGTCGCGTTCATCCGGACTTTCAATGCGGAGCGTCGGCACCAGGATCCGCGCGGGTTTGGGATCTGTGTCGCTGGCTACCCAGAGGGCCACCCCAGCACGCCCAACCGCGTGAAGGAGATGGACAACCTGAAGGCCAAGGTCGACGCGGGGGCGGACTGGATCTGCACTCAGCTCTTCTTTGACAACCACGACTTCCTCGACTTCCGCGACCGTTGCGAGGTCGCGGGCATTCGCATCCCCATCATCGCGGGCATCATGCCCGTCACCAGCATGAAGGGCTTGCTCGGGATGTCGGAGATGGCCCTTGGTTGCCGCTTCCCCGGCCCGCTGCTCCGGCGGCTGAACCGCACCGGCGGCGACCCGGACGCCATGCGCCGCGTCGGTATCCAATGGGCCACGCAGCAGTGCGAGGATCTCCTCGAGAACAGAGTCCGTGGGATCCACTTCTACACGCTCAACCGCTCGACGGCCACGCGCGAGATCTTCCTGAATCTTGGCGTCAAGGACACGCTGAGTCTTCTCCACCCGCCACGGACCTGAACAGGCCGGGGAGGGCGAGGCCCGCTCACTTGGCGGCTTCCTCAATCAACCGGCCGATGATCACGCGGTCGCCGAGTTTCCAGCGCGGCGCGAGCCGGCCATTGACAAAGACCGTCGGCAGCCCGGTGACGCCAAGCCGCAACGCGGACGCCACGTCATCATCGATCCGCGTCTGCACCTGCGGCACCGCCATGGCGATCGAGAGCGCCTGAGCGTCAAGACCGATCGCCGGCGCACCGTCAAGAATCGCTTGCTCGCTCAGCCGGCCGCGGTTGTTCATCAGCCACTCGTGCATCGCCCACATCTTCACCGGAGCATCGCTCCCCGCCGCCAGACGCGACCCCTCAAGAGCGCGGGCCGCGAGGCACGACGTGGGGAAGAGCGTCTGCGGGGCCTTGGAGTTGCAGGACTTGTCCATCGGGAAGAGGCGGAACTCGTACCGCACCTCCGGGTTGCTCTTGACGATCGCGCGGATCACGCTGTCGGCCTCGAACGTTCCGGGCTCCAGAAAGTCGCCATAGAGAATCACCGAGACCTTGCCGGCGCTGTTGCCCAGGGCTGGCCGCAGTGGATCGGGCTGCGCCGTCGCGGGGTTCTGACGCCAGTCGTTCACACCCTTCTCGACCGCGAGCGGCGGGCGATCGCCATCGGCGCTTGCGGGCACCGGGTTCTGCGCGAGGATCGCCTCCACAGCCCGCGACACGGCCTGCGGCGCGTTCCAGCCGCGAAGCTCAACGCCATTGATGAATGTCATGGGCGTGAACATGAGCCCAAGCGCGAACCCATCGGCGATGTCCTCCTTCACACGCTCGAGCGTGCCAGTGGACTGCATCACGGTGTCGAACGCGTCCGGATCAAACCCCAGCCCGGGGAGCGCGGCACGGAGTTCGGCATTGGTGAACCCGCCGCCCCGATCAAAGAGCCATGTGTGCATGCGCCAGAAGCCGTCCACACCATCGAGAACGCCCGCCGTCTCCGCTGCGCGGGCGGCCCAGCAGGCGTTGCCGTGGAGGTTCCGGCTGATCGTCGGGTTGCAGTCGGTGCAGAACGGGAAGTACTTGATGGCGACCGAAACCTCCGGGTACTTGGCCATCATCGCCCGGACATCCGCCTCGATGCGCTTGCAGTCGGGGCACTGGTAGTCGGTCAGCATGACCACCCGCACCTTCGCCACCTCCGGCCCGCGCCGGTAGCGGCCCGTGAGCCCCTTTGACCAGACTGTCGGTTCCGCCGTCGGTGCAGGCGGAGCCGTGGGGGAGGGTCCCGGGGCCGGCCCGGTGGCGGGAGTGCCACTCGTGTTCGTGGTGGTCCCGGGCGGCGTCGGCTTGGCACCCGCACCACCGGAGGCCTGCACCATCTTCTGCTGGTCTTCCTTCAGTTGCTTCTCCGCGGCCACGCGGGCCTGCTCCGTGGCGACCGCACCGGCAACGCCCAGCACACCCACCGTGGCGACAAACATCATGATGCCCGCGGGCACGCCCCACACCCCTGCCCCCGGTTTTGAGCGCGGGACCAACACCACGAACGCCAGACCGACGAGCAGAAGATTCGCACCGTTGGCCACGAGGCAGTATGGGCAATAGAGCTTGTCGAGCACACTGACCACCAGAAAGACGGCCGAGCCAGCCCCACCCACGAGGAGCGCAGCCCTCGCCCCGCGCGCGATGCCGAAGCGCGAGCAGAGCCACCCGATGGTGACGGCGGCGAAGTACGCCGTCGCGACAAAGGCCGTCGGCCAGCCAAGACCTGGCACCCGCCCCCACGCGCTCGCCGAGGCCTGAGCACACGGGCTCCCCGGCCCGCATCCGGGGAGGTATGCGGAGAGCAAGGTGCTCACAGAAAGCGCAGCGGAGCACCCCAGCCCAACGAGTGCCAGAAGCAATCCCCCGAGCCATGCACCGATCGGCACCCGAACCGTGGAATCCGCTTCATGAGACTGTTTTTTGGTTGTGGGCATTGGCATCGACCGCCCTTATCGGGCAATATATGGATGGCTGTTTCGTTCCCCGGTGAACGCGCGGGGCATTCGTTGCCACGGTACGCGCCGTTCTTGGGTCCGGGTTCACTCCACCATCGCTCATTGCTGGCCTTCACACGCCAGCCGTCCACATTGTTCCATCGCCACTCGTTGGGGATCGTGTTCTCACCCCTTTGCGCGGAGAAGTGAAGATGATTCGCCGAACGTCGATCCTGTCCCGTTGTTGTCAACTTCTGGCCGCCACGCTCGGGCTGAGTCTTCTCAGCGCCGCCGCATCGGCCCAGGCCCTGAACACCGGCGCATGCTGCATCACCGCCGGGGGCGTGGTGCGCTGCGAGACCCGCACCCAGGCCGGCTGCGCCGAGGTGCAGGGCACCTTCCGAGGCGTTGGCACCTCCTGCAACACCGCAGGCATCTGCTCAAACACCGCGCCCACCACGGGTGCATGCTGCATTACCTCCCCCGCTGGGGTCACCTGCAGCGTCCGCACTCAGGCCGCGTGCACAGCCGATGGCGGCACGTACCGAGGCAATGGCACCTCCTGCACCAACAATCAGTGCGCTCCGGCAACCCCGACCGGGGCCTGCTGCATCACCACCGCCGCGGGCACGATCAACTGCTCCGTCCGCACCGAGGCGAACTGTGTCGCGGATGGCGGTGCGTATCGCGGCAACGGCACCACCTGCACAACCAGCCCCTGCCCGACACCGACCGGCGCGTGCTGCATCGTCGCCAACGGCGCGGTGCGCTGCGAGATATTGACCCAGACCCAGTGCGCCGCCCACCAGGGCACTTACCGCGGCAACGGCACGGCCTGCACCAACACCCTCTGCACGCCCCCGACACCGACGGGTGCATGCTGCATCACGGGGAACGTCGCGGTCTTCTGCACCGTCGTCACCCAGGCCGCCTGCGCCGAACAGGGCGGAACATATCGGGGCAATGGCACGGCCTGCGGTGCGGACCAGTGCCCGCAGCCGGTCTTCGGCGCGTGCTGCCTTGCCTCACCCAATGGCGGGACGACCTGCACCGTGACCACGGAAGCGATCTGCCACCAGCAGAACGGCACCTATCGCGGCAACAACACCAACTGCAACTCCTCACCCTGCCCGCTGCCGACGCCCACCGGCGCCTGCTGCGTTGATGGCTTCGCTGGCCGGCTCTGCCTCGTCACCACGCAGGCCGATTGCCTCGCGTCAACCGGCGGCGTCTATCTTGGCAACGGTACGGTCTGCACCGTGGCCTCCTGCCCGACCGTTGTTCCCACCGGTGCTTGCTGCATCCTTGCCAATGGGGCCGTTCGCTGTGAGGTGCTGACGCAAGCGCAATGCGCCGCGCATCAAGGCACCTTCCGGGGCAACGGCACGATCTGCACTAACGATTCATGCCCGCAGCCGACGCCGACCGGCGCGTGCTGCCTGCCGAACGTCACGCCCGGTACATTGAACTGCCAGGTCCTGACGGCCGCGCAGTGCAGCGAGCGGGGCGGCAACTTCCGTGGCAACGGCACGGCCTGCACGACCACGCTTTGTGCTCCCCCCACACCCACGGGCGCGTGCTGCATCACCGGCAACGGCGTGGTGCGGTGCGAGATCCGAACTCAGGCAGGGTGTGCGGAAGTGCAGGGGGTGTATCGCGGCAACGGCACCACCTGCGCCAATGCTCTGTGCCCCACGCCGACGCCCACCGGGGCGTGCTGCGTGACCTCTCCGGCGGGAACCACGTGCACGGTGATGACGGCCCGCGCCTGCGATGAACTCGGCGGCACCTACCGCGGCAACGACACCCACTGCGGAAAGGACGCCTGTCCCCCGCCGCCAGTGCTTGGCGCCTGCTGCCTCGCGAACGGCATGTGCGTTCGCGTCTCGGCCGCCGCCTGCGCCCGCGAACAGGGCCATTACATGGGCGACAACACCAACTGCCTGAATGCCTTCTGCCCGCAGCCGACCGGCGCATGCTGCCTCGCCAACGGTCTCTGCCAGGTGCTCAGCGAGCGGCGCTGCCGCGAGCAGGGCGGCATCTACCGCGGCACGGGCACCGAGTGTGGTCCCGCTGCCTGCCCGCTCCCGGACCCCACTGGCGCGTGCTGCCTCCCGGGCGGGCGCTGCGCCATCTCCACCGAGGCCCGCTGCGTGAACGCGGGCGGTGAATACCGCGGCAATGGCACGCTCTGCACCGCCATCGGCTGCACTCCACCGGCGGCCCGCGGCGCATGCTGCCTGCCCTCCGGCGAGTGCATCATCCTCACCGAAGCCGCGTGCACGGAGCGGATGGGTGCCTACCGCGGCAACAACACCCGCTGCGCCACGGCGCTCTCCTGCCGCCCCGCCTTGGTGGGCGCGTGCTGCGTCAACGGTCGCTGCACCATCACCACTGAGGCGGGGTGTACCCGGCTCGGCGGCACCTTCAGCGGGCCCAACACCACCTGTGCCGCGACGGATTGCCCGGGGACCGCGTGCCCCTGCGACACCGACGGCAACGGCATGCTCTCGCCCGACGACATCTCTGACTTCCTGAACAACTATTTCGCTGGCGACGGCGACTTCAATGGCGACGGCACCACCAATCAAGATGATCTGGTGGCCTTCATCCAGTGCTTCGCCGCTGGCTGCCGTTGAGAGAGACCCGACCGCGGGTGTAAGTATGAGAAGCCACAACGGCCCCCGCTTCGGCGGGGGCCGTTTTCATTTTCCGTGTTCAGGGCTGGCGAGGGCGCGCCGGGGCGGAATCGAGTACGAGCGTGACGGGGCCGTCGTTGATGATGGTCACGCGCATGTCGGCCCCGAAGACGCCCCGCTCGACCGCCACCGGGCTGCCGCGGGCCGTGCCCGCCGCGCTCGCGAGCTGCGTGCATACCTGCTCGAACATCTCCGCTGCGCGATCGGGCGCCATGGCGGGCGTGAAGCTCGGGCGGTTGCCCCGCGCGGTCTCGGCGCAGAGTGTGAAGTTCGGAACGAGCAGGAACCCGCCCCCCGCGCTCGGGACCGAGAGGTTCATCTTCCCCTGTTCGTCCGCCAGCACCCGAAGCCCGGCGAGTTTCTCGGCCGTATAGCGGACATCGAAGGGTGAGTCTGTCCCGTGAACGCCCACGAGCACGGCCAAGCCGCGCTCGATGGCCCCCACGATCCGCCCGCCCACCTCGACCGTCGCTCGTTCGACGCGCTGCACCACCGTGATCATCGGCTGTCTCCGTTGTCTCGCGCAGGCCCGGGCACCCGCGTCGCGTTCGATGCTACGGTCCGTTCATGCGACTCCCCCGGCGAATTGTGGCGACCACCTGCGCGACCTGCCTGCTCCTCTCCGCCTGCATCCTCGGCGGCTGTCGCGAGGGGACCGCGCTCGTCTCGACTGATCAGCATCTGCTCGCCCTCGCGCAGGAGGTCATCACCTGCGAGACGGTGCCGCGGATTGCGACCTTCAAGCCCATCGGCGAGAACATGGTCCGCAAGTCGCTGGGTTCAGGGATCTTCCTTTCGCCACCGGGCACCATGGCCTCGTGCCACCATGTCATCCGTGAAGATGCCACGGGCGTGGTGGTCAACGACCTTCCATACTCCTTCGTCGGCATCGCCTCGGGCGGGAGCGATCAGCCAGTGAACGATTGGACGCTCGGGCTGCTCTTTGATGCCGAGGGGGAGATCGCGATCCTGCCGGGGGCCGATCGGCCGTTCGTCGTCGATCCCTCCCTCCCCCTGACACCCGGCATGACGGTGATCGCGGCGGGGTATCCGATCAACATGGACCGCGACGGGCGGCCGATGCCCGACCTTCCGCAATCGAGGGCTCTTGTGCTAATTCCGGGGGAGGTGATCGAGGCGCCTTTGGGGACCGATGCGCCGACGGAGCACGTCTTCTTCCGCACCGAGCGTGTGACGCTCACCGGGCTCTCGGGTGGGCCGGTCTTTGCCTTTGATCGTTCGCGCGGGGCCTTCGTGATCGTCGCCATGACGAGCAACACGGTGCGGACCGAGTTCTCCTTTCTGCCGCTGACGCTCGATGTCTTTCATGCCGCCCGGCGGATGACCTTCACCTTGCGCGGGGACTCGCCCGCGGCCATCACCAAACCGGCCGGCCCGCCCTGAGCGGGCACCATTGCTGTGCGGTTTGCAGGGCCGATCGGGGGAAGGTACATTCTCGCCGGATCGAAGCCCGCCCACCGCGGTGAAACGTTCACCGTGACACCCCAATTTTTGGAGGACCCCATGGCCAAGAAAGCAAAGAAGAAAGCCAAGAAGAAGGCCACAAAGAAGAAGGCCAAGAAGAAGGCCCGGCGCACCGTGCTCTACAGCAGCAAGGGCAAGAAGCTCTATGCCAAGCGCGATGCGGGCGGCAAGTTCAAGGACATCCAGTCCTACGCCAAGGCCCACGCGATGGACATCAAGCGCGACGCCGCCGCGGAGGGTTGAGCCCACCGGGCCGCCCCGCTCGGCCGCTCTGCCGGGGTCGGGGCGCGGTCAAGAAACAAGAACAGAGGGCCCGCCCCATCGCGGGCCCTCTGTCGTTTTGAAGAACGCTGAAGTGTGCTTCCG